>JAUVCY010000038.1 GCA_030595585.1 Thermoplasmatota archaeon | reverse complement strand
CTACGGCAGGATCAGGAAGGAGGCGAACTTCTTCAGGGGGCGCCCGTCCGAGGTTAGAATGAAAGGAGATGGGTTGAAGATGGACGTCTTCGACACCACGACGGGAAAGTTGCTGGAGATCTCGACGGACATGGTGGTCCTGGTCCCCGCCCTTGTCCCAAGGACCGATTCCGACACCATCGCAAGGGCGTTGAACATCTCCAGGAGCGGGGACGGGTTCTTTCTGGAGGCACATCCGAAGCTCAGGCCCATGGACACGTTCACCAACGGCATATTCATAGCGGGCTGTTGTCAGGCGCCCAAGGACATACAGGATACCGTCGCCCAGGCCTCCGGGGCTGCGGCCAGGGCGTCCGTGATCCTCTCCAAGGATGAGCTGGAGAACGACCCGCTGGTCGCCGCCGTTGATCCGGACATCTGTGCCGGGTGCGGCATTTGCGTTGAGGTCTGCCCCTACAAGGCCAGGACGATGAACGATTGGACGAAGATAGCGGAAGTGGATGAGGCCCTCTGTGAGGGCTGCGGAGCATGCGTCATAGCCTGCCCGAGCAACGCGTCCATGCACAGGAACTTCACAAAACAGCAGATTATGCAGATGGTCGACAATATACTGTAAGTTGGTTAAAATGAACGACGAAAGCATCGATGTGGCAGAGGGGCCGTCAAAAAAGGGATCCGTGATGGTGATAGGGGGAGGCATCTCCGGGATACAGTCCTCCCTTGACCTGGCCGATTCCGGGTTCAAGGTCTACCTGCTGGACAGTGGAATGAGCATCGGTGGGACCATGACCCAGCTCGACAAGACGTTCCCCACAAACGACTGCGCCATGTGCATTCTTGCCCCTAAATTGGTGTATACTGGCAGGCACAGGAACATCGAGATCATCACCGGCGCCAGGGTCGATGGGATATCGGGCAAGGTGGGCAACTTCCAGGTCAAGTACACGAGGAACCCCAGGTTCGTAGACGCGGAGATGTGCAACGGATGCGGGGACTGTTCAGAGCACTGCCCCGTCGATATCCGATCCGATTTCAACGAGGGTCTGGACTCTCGAAAAGCAATTTATCAGCTGTTCCCCCAGGCGATCCCGAACATCTACGCCGTTGATAAGGCCGAGGAGAGGGCACCCTGCAGGATAGAGTGCCCCGCAGGCCTGAACGCACAGGGTTTCATCCAGCTGGCCTCCAAGGAGAAGTTCGGTGAGGCGTATCACCTTATCAAACAGAGGATCCCGATCCCCGGCTCCATGGGCCGGGTCTGCTATCATCCCTGTGAGCTTGAGTGCAACAGGAAGGACGTGGACGAGCCCATAGCCATCAGCGCGATCAGAAGGTTCATAGCGGATCATATCAACGAACACCCCGAGGAGCTGGAGGGATATCTGTCCGAACGTGCAGAGAGATACGGGGACAGGGAGGACCCGTTCCAGCTACCCCAGAGAGGTGAAGGTAGGAAGGTAGCGGTAATAGGCTCTGGGCCCTCCGGGCTCACAGCCGCATCGGACCTGGCCAGAATGGGATACACCGTAACGATCTTCGAGGCCAGGGAGAACCCCGGCGGCATGCTTTATTACGGCGTCCCGGAGTACAGGCTCCCGAACGACTATCTTCGGATGGAGATAGACAAGCTCCTTGAAGAGGATGGGATAGGGATCGAGTACGGAAAGGAGTTGGGCAAGGACTTCACACTGGACGATCTTCGAAAGAATGGATACGAGGCGTTTCACATCGCCATAGGCGCACAGGCGGGAAGGGACCTCAACCTTGCCACATGTTCGGACGACTGCATTATCCAGGGGGTCGATTTCCTGTCCGATGTCAACTCAGGGACCTTGGACACTGAGCGGTATAAAGGGCAAAAGGTCCTGGTGGTGGGCGGTGGGAACGTAGCCATGGACTGCGCAAGGTCCGCAAGGAGGCTGGGGGCGGAGGTCACGATCGTATACCGAAGGGGGGAGAAGGAGATGCCCGCCCACAGGGACGAGATCGACCAGGCGAGAGCAGAAGGTGTGAGGATAGATCACCTTACCTCTCCCGTGGCAGTGGTGGACAAGGCCTGTCAGACCTGCCTCACCTGTATGGAGATGGAGCTCGGGGAGGTGGATGAGAGCGGCAGGAGAAGCCCAAAACCGGTGGAGGGTTCGGAGTTTGACATCGAGTGCGACACTGTGATACTCGCTGTCGGACAGATGGTAAAAGGATCATGCCTGGTCAAGTCCGGCATCGAGCTGGATGGCTCCGGAACCATCCACGTTGACCCGATATCGCTGCAGACAAAGGCCCCCGACACGTTCGCGGGAGGAGATGCCGTCACGGGGCCTGCATCTGCCGTGGAGGCCATTGGTGCGGGGCATGAGGCGGCCGTATCCATCGACCGCTTCCTCAACGATGAGAACCTGATCGAGGGACGGGAGGCGAAGGAGGAGGCCGGGAGCCCCATTCCGGAGGCCGCGGACAGGATGAGGAAGGCGAGGAAGATGGGAGCGGTCCTGAGCGAGGAGGGTAGGACCACCACCTTCGATGAGGTGGAATCGACCTTCACGCTCGAGGATGTACTGGAGGAGGCGGATAGGTGTTTCAGCTGCGGTGGATGCTGTGACTGCATGCAGTGCGTGGAGGTCTGCAAGAGGGGAGCCGTGGACCACGATCAGGAGGCGGTCCAGGAGACCGTGGACGTGGGCTCCGTTATCGTATCACCCGGATTCGAGGAGTTCGTGCCCAGGACCGGCGACTCGCTGGGATACAGGGTATATCCGAACGTGGTGACATCCATTGAATTCGAGAGGATGCTCTCTGCATCGGGCCCGTACAAGGGACATATCAAACGATTATCGGACGGTGAAGCACCCGGGAAGATAGCCTGGCTCCAGTGCGTTGGCTCAAGGGACGAGAGCTGCGACAGCCCGTACTGTTCCTCGGTCTGCTGCATGTACGCGACAAAAGAGGCCGTGATCGCCAAGGAGCATCAGGGTGGGGACCTGGACACGCACATCTACTTCATGGACCACCGCTCCTTCGGAAAGGATTTCGACAGGTACTACGAGCGGAGCAAGAAGGAGTACGGGGTCGTCTACAGAAGGTCACGTGTTCCCCGGGTGGAGCAGGACCGAATGACCAAGGACCTTTTCATAAGATACGTGGACGATGACGGCAAGGTCCAGAAGGAGAGATACGACATGGTCGTTCTCTCCGTCGGCATACAGCCCTGCGGAACATTGGGGGATCTCTCCTCCGCCCTGGAGATAAACCTGAACGGGTACGGGTTCGTGGAGACGGAGACGTACACGCCCGTGGAGACCTCCAGAAAGGGGATATACGCCTCTGGAACGGTGACGGAGCCGAAGGACATTCCCGAGAGCGTCACACAGGCCTCCGCGGCGGCCGCGGATGCGGCGAAGGATATCGCATCGGCCAGGGGGACGGAGGTAGTGGAGAAGAGCTACCCCTCCGAGAGGAACGTAATGTCGGAGGTTCCCAGGATAGGGGTGTTCGTCTGCCACTGCGGGATAAATATAGGGGGCGTGATCGGTGTTCCCAGCGTTGTGGAGTATGCGAAAACGCTCCCCTACGTCGTCTTTGCCGACGACAACCTCTTCACCTGCTCACAGGACTCCCAGGAGGGGGTCAAGGAGAAGATAGTGGAGCTCGGCCTGAACAGGGTAGTGATAGCCTCATGTACTCCAAGAACGCATGAGGCCCTGTTCCAGGACACCCTGCGCGAGGCCGGATTGAACCCCCACCTCTTCGAGATGGCGAACCTCCGGGACCAGAACTCATGGGTCCACAGGGGCGATCCGGAAACGGCGACCGAGAAGGCGAAGGACTCGGTCAGGATGGCCGTAATGAAGGCGGCGGAGCTCTTCTCGGTATCTCACACGAAGATCCCGGTGAACCACGACGCACTTGTCATCGGGGGGGGCATAGCCGGTATGACTGCGGCCCTCTCCCTGGGGGACCAGGGTTTCCAGACATATCTGGTGGAGAGGGAAGCGGAGCTTGGAGGACACCTCGGCCAGATACATCTGGGGGTCAGCGGGGAGGACCCGCAGAAGCTCCTGAAGGATACGGTCGAAAGGGTGACAACCCATCCAAATATCAAGGTGTATACGGGGACCCGCATAGAGGAGATCGGCGGGTATGTGGGGAACTTCAATTCAAATCTGAAGGTGGAGGGAGCCGCCGAGAACGTGTTGATCTCGCATGGCGTCGTGATCGTCGCGACGGGCGCCCTGCCCTACGAACCCACGGAATACGGATATGGGCGGAACGCCGATGTCCTCACCCAGACCGACCTGGAGACCATGCTTGCCGCAGGCGGGGAATCCCTTTCTGATGTGAAGGAGATGGTGATGATCCAGTGCATCGGGTCCAGGAACGACGAGCACCCCTACTGCAGCCGGGTCTGTTGTTCCAACGCCATCAAGAACGCGCTCAAGCTCAAGGAGGTGGATCCCTCCGCGACCATATACATCCTCTATCGGGACATCAGGACGTACGGATACAGGGAGGACACCCTCTACAGGAAGGCCCGGGAGAAGGGAATAATATTCCTCAGGTTCGAGGAGGGCGAGGACCCGGTTATGGAGGAGAAGGAGGGGCAGATCACCATCACCCTGAAGGAGAGGGTGCTCGGGAGGGATATCACGCTCCATCCGGACAAACTGGTCCTGAGCAGGGGGATTGTTCCGCAGGACAACACCGACCTGTCAAGGCAGCTGAAGGTGCCTCTGAACTCCGATTCGTTCTTCTCCGAGGCGCACGTTAAACTCCGTCCTGTGGACTTCTCTGCGGACGGCATATTCCTCTGCGGCATGGCACACTCCCCCAGGTTCATCGAGGAGTCCATCATACAGGCGAAGGCCACCGCCTCCAGGGCCGTGACGATCATCTCCAGGGATAGCCTGGAGACCCTCGGGAGCATCGCTCACGTGAACCCAAGGTACTGTGCGGGATGCAGGATGTGCATAGATGTCTGCCCCTACGATGCGATCGACTTCGACCAGGAGAAGAGGATAGCCGTGGTCAACGAGATCCTCTGTCAGGGGTGCGGTGCGTGTGCGACCGCCTGTCCGGGCGGGGTCTCACAGCAGAACACTTTCACCAAACGCCAGGTATTTGCGATGATAGATACGTTCATGGAGGGATGATATGGGAGAATTTGAACCGAAGATCGTTGGCTTTCTCTGCAACTGGTGCTCCTACACGGGGGCGGACCTTGCGGGGACGAGCAGAATTCAGTATCCGCCGAACATCAGGGTCATACGGGTGATGTGCTCGAGCTCCGTTGACCCGATATACGTGGTAAGGGCCCTGATGGAAGGGGCCGACGGGGTGCTTATCGGAGGGTGTCATCCGGGGGACTGCCACTACATCAACGGGAACTACAAGGCCAGGCGGAGGGTGGTCCTCCTGAAGAACATCCTCAAGACGATGGGCCTGGAGGAGGAGAGGGTGTGGATCCGGTGGGTCTCAGCATCGGAAGGGCAGAAGTTCGCGGATACGGTGACAGAGATGGTCGATACGATAAAGAAGCTGGGTCCCAACCCCATTCCCACGAGGTGGGACATATAGGGAGGTGTGATGATGGAAGGTATGATTCTGGTAAAGGACGGAGACATCGCATCCGGCTGCAACGAACTGTTCAAGGGTTTCCTGACCTCCGGCAGGATAGAGGCACTTCTGATATCCCGGGAGACGCCCAACGGTAAGATGGCGTTCCCGGCATTGATCTCGGACCCCGAGAAGTTGGGGTCCAACATACTCTCACCGATCCTGCCCGTCTCCGAGGCATCCGAGATCTCCCGGATGACCATCAACAAGGGATCGGACAAACCAATTGGCGTGGTGATCAGGCCGTGTCAGGTGAGGGCGCTAACGGAGATCGTGAAGCTCAACCAGGCGAACCTTGAGAACATCGTTGTCATCAGCATGGACTGCCCTGGCACCATGGACGTCAACACGTTCTCCAATATGCCGGAGGGGAAGGTCCCAACCGACATCATAATGGACCACCTTCTGAATGGGACGGACATCGATCAGTACCTCAGAAGCTCATGCAGGACATGCAAGGACCCGGTCCCGGTGAATGCGGACATCACCATCGGGCTATTCGGCGTGGACCTTGGATCAGGTTTCCTCGTACAGGCCCATACCGAGAGCGGAGAAAGGCTCCTTGAAGGGGTCAAGCTGGAGGCTTACAAGGGGGAGAGGGAGAAAGCACTTGCAGAGGTGCGGGGCGGGAAGGACGCAAAGAGGGAGGCGTTCATATCGTCAAAGAAGGAGATCAAGGGCATCGAGGCGATAGCCGACTTCTACGACAAATGCGTGAACTGCCATAACTGCATGAACGCGTGCCCGATCTGCTACTGCAAGGAGTGCATATTCAACTCCTCGGTGTTCGATTCGGATGCCAACAAATACGTCCACAGGGCGAAGAACAAGGGCATCATGAAGATGCCCGACGGAGCCCTGCTGTTCCACATCACCAGGATGAACCACATGATACTCTCATGCGTGGAGTGCGGGCTCTGCGAGCAGGCCTGTCCCAGCAATATACCGCTTATGGACCTTCTCATCCCCGTTGCGGAGAACGCGCAGAAGGAGCTGGATTACTATCCGGGGAAGGACCCGGACGAGAAGCTCCCGATGGTGGTGTTCAGGGAGGACGAATATCGATCGGTAGGAGAGAAGTAGAATGGACCCCATAGATTCCCGCGATCTGGACACGAACTTCAAGTTCGAGATAGCCAAGCAGGAGGGAGGGGAGGGTATCCTCAAGTGCTTCGCCTGCGGCTCCTGCACCGCCAGGTGTCCCGAGATGGAGGTGAAGGAGGAGTGGAACGCCCGTGAGGTGATCCGCAAGGCGCTCCTTGGCATGAAGGAGGAGGTGTTCAGGTCGGAGTTCCTCTGGATCTGCTCGGCCCACTACACATGTCTTGAGAAGTGCCCCCAGAACGTCAATGTCAAGGGCGTCATGAACCAGATCCGGGAGGAAAGGATACGGGAGGAGGCCAACGAAGGGGAGGGGGAGACCAGCAAGAAGCTGGACATGGGGTTCAAGTACAGGATAGCCGAGGGGCCCACGGGTGGGGACCTGTACGAGTGCTTCGCCTGCGGGACCTGCACGGCGGGCTGCCCCGAAAGGGACCTCGACCCGCTCTATTCCCCCAGAAAGGTCATCAAGAGCTCACTTCTTGGGATGAAGCAGAAAGTGTACGATAACAGGTTCGTGGAGATCTGCTCCACACATTACAGGTGTCTGGAACAGTGCCCCCAGGGGGTGGAGATACCAAGGCTCATGTATGCAATACGCGAGCTTGCGATCAAGGAAGGATATTCAAGGGATTCGATAGCATGACCGGAAATGGAAATAAGATCGGAGCGGTGGCCGTTGTAGGTGGAGGTATAGCCGGCGTCCAATCGTCGCTGGACCTCGCCGACATGGGATTCAAGGTCTATCTCATCGAGAAGACCCCCGCAATAGGCGGCATCATGGCCATGCTGGACAAGACCTTCCCCACCAACGACTGTTCGATGTGCATACTCTCCCCCAAACTGGTGGACTGCTCAAGGCATCAAAACATCGAGATCATGACCTATTCGGAGGTGAAGAGTATCGAGGGGGAGGCGGGCAACTTCTCCGTGACCGTCCATAAAAAGCCCAGATACGTTGACATAGAGAAGTGCACCTCATGCAACGACTGCGTCGACGTCTGCCCCATCTCGATGCCCAACGAGTTCGAGAAGGGGCTCTCCGAGAGGAAGGCGATATACAAGTATTACCCCCAGGCGATCCCCAATGCTTATGTTATCGACAAGGAGGGAGATGGCGAACACCAGGCATGCATCAACTGCATGATGTGCGTCAAGGCCTGCAAGGTGGGGGCGATCGATCACGATCAGGTACCGGAGGATATACAGTTGAACGTGGGGGCCGTGATATTGTCCATGGGCGCACAGCCCTTCGATCCCTCGGTCAAGAAGGAGCTGGGCTACGGCAGATATCCCAACGTCATCACATCCATGGAGTTCGAGAGGATCCTCTCCGCCTCCGGGCCGTATCAGGGCAAGATCCTGAGGCCGGGGGACATGAAGGAGCCAAAGAAGATCGCCTGGATCCAATGTATCGGGTCACGGGATTGGCAGGTGGACCGCGAATACTGCTCATCCATGTGCTGCATGTACACCGCCAAGGAGGCGGTTATCGCAAAAGAGCATAATCCGGAGATCGAGCCCACCATATTCTATATCGACATCCGCTCCTTCGGGAAGGATTTCGACAAGTACGTGGACAGGGCTAGGAACGTATACGGGATCAGGTATGTGAGGTCCAAGATCTCCGAGATACTGGAGGAAAAGGGGTCGAAAGACCTTATCTTACGATACGAGGATGAGGCGGGGGAGCTCCACGAGGAGAGGTTCGACATGGTGGTCCTCTCCATCGGATTGGGGATGACAGAGGGAAAGAAGGAGACCATGCAGAAGCTGGGCGTGGAGGTGAACGACTTCGGGTTCGCCTATTCCAACCAGGAGAACCCCGTGGCGCTCGTTAGACCGGGCATATTCATGGCAGGCAGCTTCCTTGAGCCGCAGGCCATTCCCGAATCGGTCATGCAGGCCTCGGCCGCGGCGGCCCAGGTGGGAGCGCTTCTGCGCGAGGCCAGGGGCACGCTGGCGACCCCCATGCCGGAGTACAGGGAAAGGGACATCTCCGGGGAGGAGCCGAGGATAGGCGTCTTCTTATGTCACTGCGGGACCAATATTGGCGGAAAGGTGGATATCCCCTCGGTGGTGGAGCATGCGAAGTCGTTGGAGAACGTTGTGTTCGCGGACGAGAACATCTACACATGTTCGGAGGACACGCAGAAGAGGATCGTGGATGCCATCAAGGAGCATGGGCTCAACCGGGTCATAGTTGCAGCGTGCACCCCAAGGACCCACGAGCCGCTGTTCAAGAAGAGCCTTGCGGAGGCGGGTCTGAACCCCCATCTCTTGGAGATGACAAACATCAGGGAGCACTGCTCCTGGGTCCACGAGGACGGCAAGCAGGCGACTTGGAAGGCAAAAGAGCTCATCTCCATGACCGTTGCAAAATCAAGATATCTCGAGCCGATCCCCACCAGCACGGTGGAGGTGACCCAGAAGGCCATGGTCATAGGCGGCGGGGTCGGGGGCATGACCACCGCCCTCTCCCTTGCGGGGCAGGGATTCGAGACCACGCTCGTGGAGAAAAATGATAGCCTTGGTGGAAGGCTCAACGACATACGCTTCACCGTCGAGGGGATCGAGATCCCCAAGCTGCTTTCGGACCTGAAGGGAAAGCTTGAGGAGGAGGATAAGGTCACCGTATTGACGGGATCGAAGGTCACCTCCATATTCGGATACGTGGGAAACTACGAGGCGAAGATCGATACGCCCGATGGGGAGGTGGAATACCCCCACGGCGTGGTCGTCATCACGGTGGGGGCGGATGAGCACATCCCATCCTCCTATGGATATGGGACCGATGAGAGGGTGATGACCCAGTCGCAGATCGAGGAGTATCTCGCCGAAGCAAAACCCGAGGAGATCGCTCACGGGGAGACCTTCGTCTTCATTCAGTGTGTGGAATCGAGGGAGGGGGAGAGGAACTACTGCTCGAGGGTCTGCTGCATGGGAGCTATAAAGAATGCGCTGAAGATCAAGGAGCTCAATCCCAGGGCCGAGGTCTTCGTGCTGTATCGGGACCTGATGACCTACGGCTTCTGGGAGAGGTTCTACAAACAGGCCAGGGAGTTGGGGGTCGTGTTCATGCAGTATGATGTCGGGAGGAAACCGGAGGTGGAGTTCGGGGAGAAGGTCTCCGTAAAGGTCTGGGAGCCCCTCCTGCAGGAGGAGGTGGAACTGGAGGCCGATCACCTGGTGCTCTCTTCGGGCATGGCCGCCGACCCGAACCAC
>JAUVCY010000084.1 GCA_030595585.1 Thermoplasmatota archaeon | reverse complement strand
AAGCGGCAACCCCCTGGTCCAGAGCCCGGATCTTTTCACCACAGTGGAACAATTTTCTAAAATTGAGTTTAAGGTGGTGTTTGATCATTTTATGACAGACACGGCATCCCATGCCGAGATTGTGCTGCCGGCAGCCTTTGTCTTTGAGCAGGAAGATATTTTTGCCACCTCCATGTAGTCCCATGTGCTCAATTACTCTCAAAAAGCCATTGATCCGCCTGATACGATTTTACCGGAGTTTGAGTTCTTCATGGAATATTTCAATTTCAATGATGTTTTTTCCAAATCTGAACCTTACATCAGTGATCATTACGACCAGGGACATGTCTTGCTAATTTCACTACAACCCTTCACTTCCTCACATGGTAGGGATTACGATGGAAGCGTTGTCCTGTGTGATATGCTGAACGGAGATTATGACAGATACCTCTTCGACTGGGCGAGAGGTTTGAGGGATCTCAACGAGCCGGTCCTTCTCAGGTTCGGAAATGAGATGAACGGGGACTGGGCACAGTGGTGCTCATGGTTCTACGGCCTGGATCCGGATCTGTTCATAATGGCCTGGGCACGGATCCATACCATATTCGATTATGTCGGTGCTGACAATGTTCTATTTGTCTGGAATCCCCATGATCGAACGTATCCTGATTACGACTGGCAGGCACAATATCTGTACTATCCAGGCGACGATATGGTCGACTGGATCGGATTGACAGCCTACAATAACGGTGTCACGAGGCCCACTGAGTTCTGGCGGGATTTCGAGGAGTGCTACAGCAGCCTATACGACGAATATATGATACGGTATTCGGATAAACCGTTCATGATCACCGAGTTCGCCTGTAATGAGATAGGAGGGGACAAATCAGAATGGATCAATGTTGGGCTGAACTCTCTGTTTGAAGATTACCCCAATATCTGGATATCTGTCTGGTGGAATGGAGTTGATGATACATGGATCTATGATCTCGATTCCACCAGGGAATCCCAAAACGCAGCAAAGAATGTGTTGAGACATCCAAATGTGATGAGGGATGCAGTTCAAATAAAATCATAGTATAGAAGTTAAGTTGATATAACCAGTTTTTAAAAAGGGGGGCAAAAGCCCCATGAAGTTCAATATTTTGAGTTACAACTGGGCTGCGCTGATAGGTATTTTCCTCGGTCTGACCCCGATCCATTCTATCATAACATCCGATATTTCTATATATGATGATCGCAAATACCTTATTGAAGTGTACCAAAAATGAAACATATGTCAAATAAAAGATACACACTCGATGCTCTCGGATCCAAAACGTCTATCAGGGTACTGAGAATACTCTATCGGAGCCTCTACAGGTATCGATCCATTTCGGAGATCTCAGGGTGCATGAACACGTCAAGGGCGAATGTTCACAGAGGCCTCAAGAGTCTGGATCAGATCGGGATAATACGGAGATCCCTCAATAGAGGCAGATCTCTTGTCCGGATAAACACCTCATCTCCGATTGCACTGCCTCTCTTTTCACTTTTCAACAATGAGGATCACATGCTTGTGGAACCCTCGATCAGGAACGCCATCTCTCTGCTTCTCCCGGAAAGAGGAGGGATCTCAACCTTGGTCCTGTTCGGTAGCTATGCAAGGGGGACTGCTTCGAAGAATAGCGATATCGATCTTCTTGTCGTGGGTTCAGATGAGGTGACGATCAAGAAGATCAAGAGGATCGCAAGAGCGGCCCTCCCGGAACAGAGGATAGAGATCCACAGCTGCGATGTAAAAGAGTTCTTTTTACCCAGAGACCTGGCTATTTTGGATGCAGTTCTTTTCGGCATATCATTGACAGGAGACAACGCTCTTTTCCAGGCGAGGTCAGATCTGGAATATATCGATACATCCTATCTGATATCCCGTCTGAGGTCCTGTAAAGATAACCTATCAAGATCCATTCAGCTCAATGATGAGGGCGGGGAATATTTCAGGAGGGTGGCAATGGTGACCCTGGGTGAGATCGGATCTATCGTCTACAAGGGTGCGACCGTATCGAAAAGTGAGATCAGAAACGATGACAACCTGGAAAAACGAATAGAGGAAATAGATGAGGAGTTATCCAGAAGGGGAGACAGGATATGGTTGAAATAGATCTGGATCGGGCCAAGAGGTTGTTATCATCAGCACGAAAGCTGTTTGATCTTGGCGATTACGTAGGGGTTGCCGGCCTCTCATATCAGGCATTCGAATCCGCCACGATATCTCTTCTCAAGATCAAGAACGGAGGGGACAGGAGATCACATTTTGCGAGAAGGGAGAGGGCCAAGGAACTTCTCATATCGTTCGGAGACCGGATCGATGAGCTATGGGAGATAAGAAATGTTGATTTCTATGGAAATACCAGGATCGGGGATGAGAAGAGAACGATATCCCGGGACGAGGCAGAGGATTGTCTCATAACCGTGGAGGAGATAATGGAAAAAATCGAGGAACTAATTTGACCCCCGATCGTCCACCTGATCTAAACGTGACCTTCTGAGATGTTTGTATCATTTTGGGGGTGCACTCCAAAGTTAATACGCTGAAATTGAATGTTAGGTTGAGATATTGCCTATCTCTTAAACATTCAAACCCTGGAAAAAACAGAGTTTTTTCCGGCTTTTTTATTTTGAAAAATATAATAATAATATTCAAAATAAAAAAGGGGGCCAAAAGGCCCCCCGAAATTACTTATCTGAACGGATATCAATAATCCATTCCGCCCATGCCTGGGGGCATGCCGCCCGGAGGCATACCTGGAGGCATTCCACCGCCGCCTCCCTTGGACTTGATGATATCATCTATCCTGAGGATGAGGTTTGCGGTCTCGGATGCGGCCATTATCGCCTGTGTGCCGACCCTGAGAGGTTCAAGGACGTTCAGCACTCTCATGTCCTCCACGACTCCTGTGTAAACATTGATGCCGTGGAACTTCTTGCCCTCTGCGTGGGCCTTGTTGATCGCGATGATCGTGTTGATCGGGTCGAGGCCCGCGTTCTCCGCGAGGGTCCTTGGGACGACCTCAAGGGCCGAGGCGAACGCCTCGATGGCGAACTGCTCTCTTCCACCGGTCTGGATGGCGAATGTGCGGAGCTCTCTGGCGATCTCCACCGATGCAGCGCCGCCGCCCGCGGTCATGAGCCCATCCTCGATGGCGACTCCCACGGTGGACAGTGCGTCGTGCATTCCCCTCTCGATCTCGTCGATGACGTGCTCGGACGCTCCCCTGATAAGAATGGAGACCGCCTTTGCGTTGGTGCAGCCGGTGACGAAGGTCATGTCGTCCCCGCCGATCTTCTCCTCTTTAACGTTTCCAGCGCTTCCCAGGTCCTCTGCTGAGAGGTCATCCAGGTTCGAGACGATCTTGGCGCCGGTCGCCTTGGCGAGCTTCTCCATGTCGGACTTCTTCACCCTTCTCACAGCGTATATGCCCCTCTTTGCGAGGAAGTGCTGTGCGAGGTCGTCGATGCCCTTCTGACAGAACACCGCATTGACACCCGCGTCCGAGACCTTTTCGGCCATCGCCCTGAGGATGTTCTCCTCGTTCTCCAGGAACTTCTGGAACTGGGAGGGGTCGGTGATCTGGATCTTTGCGTCCACCTCTGTCTTCTTGACCTCGAAGGCGGCGTTGATCAGGGCGATCTTGGGTGAATCGATGGACTGGGGCATGTTCTGATGCACCCTCTCCTTGTCCACGAGGATCCCCTCGATCAGGTTTGTGTCATTTACGGAGCCGCCCTGCTTCTTCTCAACCTTGATGTTGTCGATGTCCACCGTGTATTCATCGCCCTTCTTCTCAGCAACGGCCTTGACGGCCTTTACGACGACATCTGCAAGTACATCTTTCATATCTCCTGCAGCTTTCCCTGTCATCGATGTCAGGGCTATGTTCTTGAGGTTCTCATCGTCGTCGATGCCCACTTCAAGGGCCATCCCTTTGAGGACCTCCACGGCCTTGTCGGCCGCCAGCCTGTATCCCTCGGTAATGAGGGTGGGGTGGACGTTCTTCTCGATCAGCGTCTCCGAGAGCTTGAGGAGCTCGCCGGCGAAGATCACAGCCGTTGTGGTCCCATCCCCGCACTGCTCGTCCTGGGTCTTTGCTACCTCGATCACCATCTTGGCTGCGGGGTGCTCAACATCTACCTCTTTGAGGATCGTCACACCATCGTTGGTGATGATGACATCGCCCATGGAGTCCACGAGCATCTTGTCCATGCCCTTGGGGCCGAGGGTGGTCCTCACAGCATCGGCTATCGCCTTGGCAGCTGCGATGTTCTTGATCTGGGCGCCCTTGCCGGACTCCCTTTCCGTTCCTTCCTTTAACACAAATATCGGAGTTCCTCCCATCATACAAAATCACCTCATTTTTTACTAAATGATACTGAATTCTCCGGTTATATCTAACTTCTATAAAAGCATTTCGTTTATTTCCTCTTCTATATAAAATTATCTCAACTGAAAGTTAACAACTTAATAACATTGCCAATTTTTACAGGCGAATATCCTTCGTGACCCAACTGGGTAAACAATAAATAAGACCACTACTGTGTAGTCGTGTTCCACGACAAGCTCGTAGAACAGGGTAGATAAGAAATGATCGATGAAGACGAACCTCACGAACGTTTGACTGCCGCAGGAGGAACCAGCCTTGAGTGTAAAGGGAGCGGGCCAGAGGAGAGATGGCACCAGTTACCCAGCCCGGGCTATGTTCCGTTCGGTGGCTAGATGGGGGCGACGTTTCTTAAAACCGGAAATGCAGATTCTGAGACAATCCTCGTTGATACTACTTTTTGCAGGCATGGCCGACCTGTTTCCCGGCCTTATAATGGGCACCTTCGAGGAGTATATGGTCCTGATCCCGGGCCTGATAATACTTCTGCCCCCTACGATCGGGATAAGGGGCAACACCTTCGGGGCCCTGGCGGCAAGGATAGGGTCGCGCCTCCACCTGGGGCAGATCGAACCCACGATGAGGAACAACAGGGAGCTCTCCACCCAGCTCTTCTCGACTGCGGTCCAGCTGATGCTCCTGTCGGCCTTGATACCCATTGCCGGCGTGGTGTTGTCAGGCCTCTTCTCGATAGAGATCGCCCCGGTATCCACACTTCTGTTCATCTCCATTTCGGCAGGGGTGATATCGGGGGTCCTGATGTTCGCGATCACCATCGGCGTCACCCTGATATCGTTCCGACGTGGATATGATCCGGACAACATCTCGGCACCGATAATCGCCACTACCGGAGATATTACGACCATACCTGTCATGTTCATCTCGGCCTTCATCGTCCTGAACATACCCCATCTCGTGGTGGTCATTTCCGTCGTTATCGGCCTGGTCCTCATTCTGATCATATTGACGATGATGCTCTTCCTCCGCTATATCGAGGTAAGAAAGGTGCTCAGGGGGTCCCTTCCGTTTGCGATGCTCGCCATTCTCCTATCCAGCATATCTGGCATCATGCTCCAGGCCAACTTCGACATATTCTTCCAGGGAGCGATATTCCTGATGTTGATCCCCGCCTTCAACGCGCAGGGAGGGTCCATTGGTTCCATACTGGGCTCCAGATTGACATCCTCGGCATATCTGGGTCAGGACCAGATCACGCTTGAGCCCAACCGCCTCATGATTCGGTCCACGGTCTCCCTTCTCCTGATATCCCTGATGGTCTTCTTTGTCATGTCATTGGCCGTTTCCGGCCTGGGATGGATATCGGGATTGGGCACCGTATTCTACCCGAAACTGCTACTTATCATGATGATGGGGGCAACGACGATCACCTTGGTCTCATCCTTGATCGCGTACTACACGGCCTACGTATCGTTCAAGATCGGTCTCGATCCGGACAACGTGGTCATCCCCCTTCTGACGGCCTGTATGGACGTGGTGGGATCCACCTCCCTGATCATCTGCATCCTCGTAGGGAATCTGATATTCTGAAGCGAATGTGCACCCAATCGAAGAAATCGTTATTAACAAGCGGTCTATTCCAGCCCTTGGTGGTATATTGGCCGACGACACCTATCAGGGATACAGCGGTCCCGCGCTCGAGCTTCTAAAAAGGGAGAACGTCGCAGTTTGGGACAGGATAACCGTTAAGGCCGGAGAGGAGGAGATAGAGGGTGTACTCCTTCCCAGGTCAGCTGGAGACGATGATCACCTTGTCCTGAAGATGATCACGGGATACAATATCGGCATCACAGCCGGCAACGTGATCTCGATAAAGAGTGATGGGAGCAGGAAGGCCAATTACAAGATCCCCGAGAAGGAGTTTCCGTTCGATCCAAAGAAGCCCAACGTGACCATCCTGGGAACGGGGGGCACGATAGCATCCAGGCTCGATTACAGGACGGGGGCGGTAATACCCGCATTTACGCCCGGGGAGCTGTTCGGCGCCGTGCCCGAGCTTGCGGATATCGCCAATATCAACACCAAGAAGCTCTTTGGCGTTTTCTCCGAGAACATGGGCCCGCACCAATGGAAGGTCCTGGCCGAGCACATCAAGAAGGAGATAGAGGGCGGCGTAAAGGGCATCTGCATAGGACATGGGACGGATACCATGCATTACACGGCCGCAGTTCTATCTTTCATGGTCCAGGGGAGCCCGGTCCCTATCGTCATGGTGGGCAGCCAGCGTTCCTCTGACCGGCCGTCATCCGATGCCGCGAGGACCCTGATAGGGTCCGTGAACACCGCGGCCTATTCGGATGCGGCGGAGGTTATGGTGTGCATGTTCGGTACCACCTCGGACCGGTTCTGCTACCTCCACCGCGGGACAAGGGTGAGGAAGATGCACTCCTCCTACAGGAACACCTTCAAGACCCTGGGAGACGTCCCCCTGGGCAAGGTGGAGGACGGAAAGTTCACCTATTACAAGAAGGATTACAGGAGGAGGAGGGCCGATCGTGAGGTGGAGATATATCCCCATTGGGAGGACCGGATCGCCATTCTCTACTACTATCCCAACATGGACCCCGACATCCTGGAATCGATGATAGACAAGGGATACAAGGGCATAATCATAGCCGGCACCGGCCTTGGCCACGTGAACAAGCCTCTCTACGACCCGATCCAGAGGGCGCATGAGGAGGGCATTCACATGTATATGTCCGTTCAGACGCTCTTTGGCTACACCCAGATGTTCGTATACGATACGGGCAGGGACCTCCTGTCAAGAGGGGTTGTCCAGCTGGGCAACATGCTGCCCGAGGTCGCATACTGCAAGCTGGGTTGGGCCCTTGGCCATGTACAGGAGGCTGAGCCCCTCAACAAGCTTATGGTCGAGCCGATCGCTCACGAGATAACGCCCCGGGAGCCATACAACG
>JAUVCY010000062.1 GCA_030595585.1 Thermoplasmatota archaeon | reverse complement strand
GGTTGAGAAACATTATTCTGAGAGAGATACCCACCAGTACGATAGTGAGGAGCATCCAATGATCTCTCATGAAACCAGTGATTGTTCCCAAGTTGATCTCACTTTCAGGCTCCCACCTGGACCTGTCGAACCTGTCCACATCAACACTTGATCTTCTGATGGGTCTGGGATCAGAACCTCTTCCGTGGGCAAATGGATCTCCCCTACCCTGGGTTCTGCGGGTGGGTCTTCTCTCCATCCTACGCTCCATGGTTTCAAGATCTCCTCTTTAACCAATGGAAATTAAGTAGATAACTACTTCGTTCCGATGGCCGAAAATGAGTTGAAAAGTATTGATCGAAATAAAATAGGAATTTTATTATATAATGGATGGATGATTTCGGCAGGAGGAATAAACATGTACGACCCAAGGATGAGAAAACTTGCAGATGTTCTGATCAACTATTCGGTCAAGCTCCAGAAAGGGGAGACCGTTTACATCGAGACCTTCGACATACCCATCGAGATGATCGAGGTCCTCGTGGACAAGGTGTACGAGGTGGGGGGGATCCCCCTTGTCTCACAGAAGTTCGCCAAGGTGCTGAGAAAGCTCTACATGGGATGCGACGAGGCCACGATGAAGGCCATCGGCGACGTGGAGATGAACAAGATGAAGAAGGCCGACGCCTACATCGGACTGAGGGGATCACACAACGTGACCGAGACCTCGGACGTCCCCGCCGACAAGATGGACCTCTACAAGGAGCACTGGTGGGGTCCGGTCCACATCAGGTGCAGGGTACCAGATACAAGATGGGTGGTGCTCAGGTGGCCCACTCCGTCCATGTCACAGCAGGCGCAGATGTCCACCGAGGCGTTCGAGGAGTTCTACTTCAAGACGTGCACGCTTGACTACACGAAGATGTCCGTCGCCATGGAACCCCTCAAGAAGCTGATGGAGAGGACCGATAAGGTGCGCCTTGTGGCCCCTGGTACCGACCTGACGTTCTCCATCAAGGAGATACCTGTGATCAAGTGCGACGGCGAGCTGAACATCCCCGACGGAGAGGTGTTCACGGCCCCCGTCAAGGACTCCATCAACGGTATGATATCATACAATACAACGACGCTCTACGAGGGAAAGGTGTTCTCCGACATAGTGTTCAAATTCAAGGACGGCAAGATAATCGAGGCCACCTCCAACAACTCGGAGGCCATGAACCGCATCCTCGACACCGACGAGGGGGGCAGATACGTGGGGGAGTTCGCGATCGGCGTCAATCCATACGTGAGAAAGCCTATGCTAGATACGCTGTTCGACGAGAAGATAGCCGGGTCGATACATTTCACCCCCGGCAACTCCTACGACGACGCCCCCAACGGCAACAAGTCCAAGATCCACTGGGATATCGTCCTCATCCAGACCCCGGAATGGGGGGGCGGAGAGATCTACTTTGACGACGTTCTGATCCGGAAGGACGGCCTCTTCGTCATCGACGAGCTCCTGGGCCTCAACCCCGATAGGCTCGCATAGATGACAAAGGCAATATAGCAGGAATCCACTTGAAACCGCATGCGGGTCCTGTGTCTCTTCAGCGGTGGTAAGGACTCCTGCTACGCCCTTCACAAGATGCTTACGTCCGGGTTCGACGTGGTGGCACTGCTCACCATCAGGTCCAAAGATCCGGATTCATGGTTGTATCAGACCCCTGGCATGGAGATATCGCACCTGTTTGAGGAGCTGACCGGCATACCCGTGGAGATATTCGATTCTCCGGAGGGCCCCGACGATGAGGAGGGGAGGCTCTCCAGGATACTGGGGGAACTGAGGTTGAAATACAGCCTTGATGCGGTATGCAGCGGGGCGTTCCTTTCCGATTACCAGCGGATGCGTTTCACCAGCGCAGCGTATGATAACGAATTGATCTCCTACACTCCACTCTGGAGAAAGGATGGGCGGAGATACATGGCCGAGCTGATCGATCAGGGCTTCTCCTACGTCCTGCTCTCATATGCATCCGCGGGTTTCACACCTGACCTCCTTGGAAAGGAGGTGGATGGACCGCTCCTTGAAAAACTACTTGCGATCTCTGACAGGTGGGGGTCCCACCCAGCATTCGAGGGAGGGGAGGCGGAGACCATGGTAACAAAAGCTCCCTTGTACAAGGGGTCGCTTGAGATCTCCGGGAGGGTGGAGCAGGAAGGGGAGTACAACGCCAGGTTCATCGTAGAGGAGGCGAGGGTAACATGACCGAACCCACGTTTATTGAAAATGCAAGATTCGCGCTCACCATGGACGGGGGCCACAGGGTACTGGAGAACTGCTCCCTGAGGGTGGAGGGGGGAACGATCGCCGACATCGGCCGTGGGATCAAAAAGGTGAGGGGCGATGAGGTCGTGGACGCTGGAGGGTGTATCCTCATGCCCGGCCTGGTGAACTCCCACACGCATTCCGCAATGGTGGCGCTGAGGGGCCTGAATGACGATGCGCCCCTGGAGGAGTGGCTCGGCTCGATGTGGAAGATAGAGGGGAAGCTCACAAGCGAGGTGGCGGAACTGGCCTCGGAGTGGGCATTTCTGGAGATGATCTGCTCGGGGACCACGTCGTGCATGGACATGTACGAGGCGTGGGAGGCGGCTACGGCTGCGAAGAGGGTGGGTATCAGGATGGCGAACGGGCCCGCAATAATATCGGTTTTCGGCTCCCCGTCCGACAGGCTTGCGGATGCGGAGAGGTTCATATCCGAATACGACGGGGATGATCTCATCACTCCAATTGTCAACCTCCACTCCATCTATACGAACGATGAGGATACCATCCGGAAAGCTGCAGACCTCTCCATCGAGAAGAACGTGATCCTCCACACACACGGCGCAGAGACCAGAAAGGAGATCTTCGATAACAGGAACAGAACGGGAAGATTGGCCGTGGAGGAGCTGGACCACTGTGGGGCGCTCCATGACAGGACGGCGATAGCACATCTGGGGTGGGCATCCTCGTGGGAGTTCAACACGATGGTGGAGAAGGGGGCCAGTGCGGTGCACTGCCCCACTTCGAACCAGAAACTTGGGACCGGGGGCTTCTTCCCCTTCAGGGAACTGAAAGAGAAGGGCATGACCATCGGCCTGGGAACGGACGGTGCTGCGTCCAACAACTCGCTGGACATGTTCCGGGAGATGAGGTCCATGGCCCTCATCCAGAAGATGCAGTACTGGGACCCCACCGCGGGAACGGCCAGGGACGCCCTCACCTGCGCTGTGAGGGGGGGGAATGAGATCCTGGGGTTAAATGGGGGGACGCTGGAAAAGGGGAGCAACGCCGATGTGGTTCTTATGAGGATCGATCCGACGATCATGCCCCTTGGAAAGGAGAAACTGGAGTCAGCCCTTGTGTACTCCGCTACCGGTGCCCTCGTGAGAGGGACGATGGTCAACGGCGAATGGGCCCATATTGACGGTCGTCTCAGGGACGGCAGCTCCTGTTCCGAAAAGCTCGAGGAACTTATTGCAAGGGTAAGCCAGAAGCTTTTCCCCTGAGGTTTATCCGTCCAATAACCGTTCCAATCTCCTTTATTAAAACCACATCCATATCTTCTCCCTGGAGAAAGCCAGAAAGGAGCGTGCATGGATGATCGGACCCGGACCGTACCTGATCGGAACAGAGCTGTCACTTGTGGACCTGACGAGCCAGGACCTGACGCTTTTTTTACTGGTGCTTGGTATGACGATCGTCGGATATCTGGGCGCTTACCTCACCCGTAGGTTGATCGGATAAGGACCGTTCTCATTCGGCCTCATCGAGTCCGGAGATCGCCTGTTCGTACTCTTGATGATATTTTAACAGGTCCTTGGACAGCCTGGTGATGTCCTTGAAACCCATCCAGCTCTCAACGTGTTCCCCGTAGTGGAGCAGTATCATCTTCGGGATACTCCTCACCCTGAACCTGCTCGCAAGCTCCTTCTGCCTCTCAACGTCCACCGTGCCCACGACGACCTTGCCAGTGAGCTCCTTTGCCAGCCACTTGATCTTTGGTTTCATGTGCTGGCAGGGTGCACACCAGTCCGCGTGGAACTCCAAAAGGAGAAACGGATACTTGCTGGCAGCCTTGTCGAAATCCTTCCCCTTGAGGACGATCACCCTTGTGGGGTACTCGTTCCCGGGCAAAGGGTCCCTGTCGGTTCTCGGCTTGAAGCTCTTCTTGAAGATATCGAGGATTCCCATGGATGGAAATGATACCTGATGTGATATTAAAATGGCCCCCCACATGTCAGGCCTCATCAGGTTTATTATCCAGGCATCCTATTGCCCAGCGATGGGATCGATACTATCGATCTTCTCTGGAAAGAAAATAGAGGAGGTCAAGACGGGGGCGGGTTACATCCTCAGGACGGAGAAGGGGCGGTGCAGGATAGAGAGACGCCCTGACGATAACTGCTATTTCTACGATGAGAACGGGGCGGAGTGGTGTCTTTTCGGACTGATCCAGAAGAAGTTCAAGATCGAAGGCATGATCATGAGCATCATCAAGAAGAAGCTCAGGAACGAGCGTTTCATGGACAAGGCCATAGAGATGGTCGAGTACGATTTCAACCTTGTGAAGATGTCTCCTCAGGGGAAGCGCAAGGCGATATGGAAGGTCCTCGAGGAGCCGGACCTCGATGTGATGAAGTTCGCATCTCTGATCCGCTTCGCGCCGGTCCCTGACGGTGAGGTCCTTGATGGCAAGGGCAAGATCGCGATCCTGGTGCGCAAGAAAGATGGGCACATTATGCAGAGCACGCCGATCCTTGAACTTGAGAAGGAAATGGAACTCTGATATAGTTTCACAGACCCGTCATTCAATAAAGGCCATTTGAAAAGATATATAATCTCCTAAGGTCATCCCAAATCGTGAGAGAGAACGAGGATGAGAAGATAAATAACCCCTACGATAACAACCCTCTGCTGAGGTTCGTATATGATGTCGTGGGCGGGAAGATGAACGTATACGTTGCCTCCATTACGATCTTCTTTATCATCCCATTCATCCTCATATTGCTGGCATCCATTGTGGATGGTGTCATGATCATCGAGGGAGAGGGACTCGGTTTTCTTGAGGATATCCCGTTGATCGTGATGATGTTCCTATTCGCTTCGATGATCGCCATCGGATATCATTTCTTCGAGAAATATGGTACATTCTTCGAGAATATGAAGCCCGCGATAGATTTCAACTACATAACCAAAGTGGAGTATCAGAAACATGCCGAGAGGTCCAATAGGTTTATTCGAGGGGAGGGGGGCTATAAATGGCGAAAGTATATCTTCTACATAATATGGACAATAACAGCCCTATACTCGGGCCTGATAACTGAAATGATCGGTGAGAGGTGGGATTTTAATGTGTGGAGATATCCTGAGAATCAGTTTTCCTACGCCGCATTCGAGATCTATATCCTGTTGATCCTGATATTTGCGATCGCGCCCCTTCTGTATCGAATGATAGCAACAATTGCAGTGTTGAACAGGTTCCCTAAATCCATGTATAGAAAAAACGCCTTGAGGGTCATCCCTCTTTCCCCTGATAAGTCAGGAGGACTGCGCCCAATAGGTGAGATCGCCCTCATCTTCAACATGATCATAGTTCTACCCATGTTCTATGTTGCTGTCAATGTCCTTTATTGGGGGATTGCGATGGTGGTGCTGCAGCTGATCATCTATTGCTTTTTCCTTTGCATGACCTTCTTCATACCCCTTTCCGGATCCCACGACATAATGAGAAGGTCAAAGGAGCAGATGCTGCAGAGGATCACAAGGGAGTTCAACGAGCTCTATTTCAAGGTCTACAACAAGGATAGCATCGGGAACCTGTCGAAAGCACAGGGGAGGGACCTCAGAAGACTTGAGATGCTGGATCGGCTGTCCAAGTCATATGAGATCGTGGACAGAATGCCCGTATGGCCATTTGACCTCACGATACTCAGGAATTTCCTCCTGTCGATACTGGTCCCCTTCGCGTTCGTCCTTGTCGAGGTGCTGTTCTGAGCCAACACCATCATTTCTTTTCACCACCTGTACGGTTTCGTGTACACATCCCAAAGGTTTTTTTAATCATTATCCCCATTTCAATCCGGGATGATGTATATGCGGAACACTCTGTTTGTTCTACTGTTGATAATGCCTTTGCTGCTGTGTGGATGCTTCGAGGAGGACGAGGAGAAACTGTCCCATCCCGATATTGACCGCAGGACGAGGATCCCGGCCGATGCGGTCAAGATAACACCTGATACCGACCTGTATCCTCCGATCCTCCATTCCGACATCTACGAGGACCCGGTACCCATGGATGCTTTCATAAACACGGCGGGTGGGGAGGATTCTCCCTTCATCCTCCCTGACGGCCAGACCTTCTACTTCTTCTTCACACCCGATGTGAACGTACCCCCGGAAGAGCAGGTAAGCGATGAGGTGACCGGCTTATATATGGCAAGAAAGAACGGCAGCGGGTGGACGGAGCCGGAGAGGGTCTGGCTTCAGGACCCCGGCAAGCTTGCCCTGGACGGGGCCGCCTACGTCGACGATGACGAGATCTGGTTCGCATCGGCCAGGGAAGGGTACACGGGCGTGAACCTGTTCCTTGCTGATCCTTCAGCGGACGGGTGGGAGAACTGGAGGATAGCCCCGGACGACATCAGGGATCACAAGACCGGAGAGATGCACCTTGACGGGGACACAATGTACTTCCATTCGGGCAGAGATGGCGGGAGCGGTGATTACGATATATGGAACACGACGAGGGACGGGGATTCCTGGAGCGAGCCGGTGAACATCGAAGCGGTCAATACCGCAGATATGGACGGGTTCCCGTTCATATCGCAAGATGGGAGCGAGATGTGGTTCACAAGGACATACATGGGTTCCCCGGCGATCTTCATGTCCGAGAAGGTGGGGGGAGAGTGGCAGGAGCCGGTCCTGGTGCTGTCCCAGTTCGCAGGGGAGCCCACGCTTGATAACGAAGGCAACATCTACTTCGCACACCACTACTTCGAGGACGGCGCCATGATCGAGGCGGACCTCTACGTCGCCTACAGGAAATGATCAAACGACCTCGATCCAGGCTTGGAACCAACATCATCTGCTTTTCTATAAATTGTCATCTCAACAAACATAACAAATGTTATATAACATCTGTTATATGTCCTTCTGATGCCGCCGAAAACGAGTGTAACACGGGAGATGGTCCTCAGGTCGTCCCTGGACCTGGTCAGGGAAAATGGATTGTCGGAGCTGACGGCCAGGAACATTGCGCAAAAACTTGGATGCTCCACAGCGCCCATATATTCCACATTCTCCAACATGGATGAGCTGGGAAACGAGGTGATGGATAGAGCAAAGGACCAGCTGGTGGAGTACACGAGGAAGAGATACACGGATCACATATTCCTGGACCAGGGAATAGGTATAACATTTTTTGCACGGGACCACCCTGTTCTCTACCGCGAGCTTTTCATGGAGACCTCGAGGTTCGTTCACCTTCATGAGGAGATGGAAAGGGAGCTGAGGGGGGGGTTCTCAGATGACGACCACTACAGGGACCTTTCAGTTGATACAGCCGAGAAGCTCAGGGAGAAGATGGGGATCTTCACTCACGGCCTGGCCTCGCTCTCCTGTGCCGGATTGCTGCGGGATAACAGCGACGAATTCATAATAAATACCCTGTTCGAGGCGGGCAGGGCGATGATCAGGGATATCAGAAACCCTTGTGAGGGGAAGAAGAGCGGAGAGTGCCCACCAGGAGGAGCCCCCCTGAACGAGATCAGAAAGGTGATCAAATGACCGGAACGGCTCAAAAATCATCCAAGGGGCAGATGATCTGGGACAGGATGGGAGTCCTGGTCCAGAGGTGGTCCACCTGGATAATAATCATAACGCTCCTGCTGACGGGGTTCATGTTCTTTCCGCTTATGTTCATGGCCCCGGATGAAAGGGCATCGGGTGAACCAGGAGGGGAGGTGTTTGAACTATCGTATACCATGGACGAGGAGTTTCCTCCGACCGTCCATCACATGGGTGTGATCATTGAGGCAAAAGGTGATGATATGCTCACACGGGAGGTCCTCTGGGAGCTGTACCAGAACGAGGAGGAGCTGAGGAATTCTGATATCGGGCATGATTACCTCTACAACAGGTATGATGTCGAGGCTGAAAGGATGATCATGGGAGTATACACCATCGCGGATGCGGTCCAATCCCACCTGATCGGAGCATTCAACATAACACTGGAACAGGCCAGCAATGACCAGGTGAAACTCGCCCTGGATGGTATCTTCAAGGCACCCAGGACCGAAGCCATGGCAAGGAGGCTTTCCGTGGATGCGGTGAATGTCACAAGGAACGTTCTGGGCCGGGAGATCCATTACTGGACTGCAAAGGCCTGCACTGTTGTCATCAACTCGGATAACATGAAGATCGTCAATAATTATTCAAAGACGCTTGAGAACGACCCCGGAGAGGATATAGTCAAGGAACATTACTGCAG
>JAUVCY010000270.1 GCA_030595585.1 Thermoplasmatota archaeon | reverse complement strand
CATCCCGTAGTGGCTGTTGTACAGCTGTAGCAGCTTCTCCGACGCCAGCTTGTTAAGGCCATAGGGTGAGATAGGATCTTTCCGGCAATTCTCCGTTATGCAGCTCTGGTCCAGGTCCTTGTAAATCGTGTACGAGGAGCTGAGGACCACCTTGTTGCATTCGATCTTCCTGGCCAGCTCCAGCACGTTCACGGTGCCGATATAGTTCCTCATGGTGTCGTCGTATGGCTCATTGAACGAGGTCATCACGTCCCTTCTGGCCGCCAGGTGGAATATACAGTCCAGCTCCCCCTCCTCCAGGCTGCCCAGCCAGGGGCTGCTGACGAGGGGTTTGGATATGTCCCATTCTATCAGCTTGTGTTTGGGCCTTTTTCCGTAGCCATACTTGTACATGTCACCGTAGTCGCTGAAGTCGTCGCCGGCATTCCACCTCTTGAGGTTTCTCAGATTTCCCGATGAGAAATCGTCCAGGATGTATACGTGATAGCCCCCCTCAAGGAGAACGTCGACCAGGTGGGAACCGATGAATCCGGCGCCTCCCGTCACAAGCACTTTCTTGGTAGTCATCTACACTTCCTCTGCAGCTATCGCTATGCCCAGATGCATATAAAAAGTTATATCAAAAGGGGTTGCGGTCACGCGATATCGTAATGCTCCCTGTACCATTTAATGAACTTTCCGATCCCATCCTCGAGGGAGGTCACGGGCTGATAACCCAGTTTCTCCCTTGAGCGGTCTATGTCCGCATAAGTGACGGGAACGTCCCCCGGCTGCATGGGAAGATACTCCTTGACCGCCTTCATTGAAAGCTCCTCCTCGATCACCGAGATGAAATGTTCCAGGTTCTCCGGCCGATTGTTGCCCAGGTTGAATATCTCGTAGCGGAAGGGGCGGTCGATGGATGAGATGATGCCGGATACGATGTCGTCTATGTACGTGAAGTCCCTCTTCATATCCCCGTGGTTGAACACCTTGATGGTCTCACCTGCGAGGATGGCCTTCGTGAAGGAGAAATAGGCCATGTCAGGCCTGCCGTACGGCCCGTAGACCGTGAAGAACCTCAGTCCGGTCGTGTTGATGCCGAACAGGTGGGAGTAGACGTGGGCCATCAGCTCGTTGGACTTCTTGGTGGCAGCGTAGAGGGAGACGGGCCTGTCCACGTTATCCTCCACCGAGAACGGTATCTTCTCGTTGCCACCATATACCGATGAGGACGATGCGTAAACGAGGTCCTTTACGCCGTTGTTCCTGCAGCTCTCCAGGACGTTGAGGAACCCCACCAGGTTGGAGTCCACATAGGCAGAGGGGTTCTGAATTGAATACCTGACCCCCGCCTGGGCTCCAAGGTGGCACACCTTGTCGAAGGAGTTCTCCCTGAACACTTTATCCAGTGCGGGCCCATCCTCCAGATTCGCCCTGTGGAACGAGAACCCATCGTACCCTTTCAGTATCTCCAGCCTGGCATACTTCAGGTCCGTGCCGTAGTAATCGTTGATATTGTCATATCCTATGACGCGGTCGCCCCTCTCCAGGAGGGCCCTGGAGAGGTGAAAGCCTATGAATCCCGCCGCTCCCGTTACGAGCACGTCTGCCATGTCCATTCCAAGCCTGGTCGATCATCCTGTTATCGACCAATGGGTGACACGAGAGCACCATTTATATTCTTTTCCGGAACGCTCCGGGGACCTATGGGTCTTTGCTCTGCCGAATCGTCAAAGCACCTGAGGTGGCGCATCTCGATCCTCACGCCGTCCCTCCTCCTGAACCCCTCCACGATGAACCTCTCCTTCGACATCAGCGATTGGACCTCCCTGCCGTTCTCGAGCAGGATGGTGACCTCTATCTGGCTTCCCAGGAACACGTAGTTGATGATCTTGCCAAATGCACCCTTTCCCCCATTTGCCACTTTCATGACGCGCACGTCCTCGGGGCGCACCATGACCTCCACGGGAGGGCCGCCGTCAACTCCAGGGACGGTGATGACGTTCATGCTACCCACGAAGGAGGCCACGAACTTCGTCCTGGGGCGGTCGTAGAGGTCCCTGGGGAGCCCTACCTGATCGAACCTCCCGTTGTTCATTATAGCGATCCTGTCACCAACCTCGAAAGCCTCCTCCTGGTCGTGGGTGACAAAGAGCATGGATATGCCAAGCTCCCTCTGCATTCTGCGCAGGTCCCTTCTGATGGTCTTCCTGATCCTTGCATCCAGTGCGCCGAAGGGCTCATCCAGAAGCAGGAGGGCCGGGTCTATGGCGAGGGCCCTGGCGAGGGCGACCCTCTGCTTCTGCCCTCCCGAGAGCTGGCTTGGCCTCCTCTTTCCATATCCGGAGAGGTCCACCAGGTCGAGGAGGCCCTTCGCCTTTTTTCTACTATCATCTCTGGACCTTCCCATCATCCTTGGCCCGAAGGCTATGTTCTCCTCCACGGTCATGTGGGGGAACAGCGAGTAATCCTGGAACACGAACCCGATCTTCCTTTTGCTTGTAGGCACGCTGTTCATTCTCTTTCCATCGATATGGATGGACCCCCTGTCCTGGCCGGTGAGGCCGGCTATGATCCGCAGGGTGGTGGACTTCCCGCATCCGCTACCGCCCAGTATCGACAGGGACTCCCCCTCCCCAAGCTCGAAGCTCATGTCGGAGATGATACTGTTCTCTCCAATGGACTTGTGAACGCCCTTAACCTCCAATTTGGCCCTCATATCACCCCTCCATCCTCTCGACGATGTGGTTCAACAGTAGAAGTATCAGGAAGGGGAAAACCATCAGAACCACCGCAACTGACGTCGCCGCCTGGAAGTCGAATGTGCTGTTGGAAAGGTAGTAGATGTAGAGGGGTCCGGTCATGACCATCCCACCGGCTATGAAGAGGGTGGCGCCGAACTCCCCGAGGGACCTTGTGAAGGTGAGCGCCCCACCCGCGATCAATCCCCCCCTTATCGATGGCAGCACAACGTGAACGAACCGATCGAAACCGTTCGCTCCAAGGGTGGAGGCGGCCTCCTCTATGGTGGGGTCCATTCTCTCAAGGACGACGGAGACGGACCTCACCGTGAACGGGAAAGTGACGAATACGTGGGCGAGGACCATTCCGGGGATGGCCATCACCACCTGTATTCCATTTTCGGTCAGCAGGGGGCCCAGGACCCCCATGGGGCCGTACAACATCATGAGGGAGAGCCCCACCACCGCCGTTGGTATCGCAATGGGGAGGTCGATGAGGGCCCGAAATATCGGCTTTCCGGGGAAGGAGTACCTGGTGATGACGAATGCGATCAGGGTTCCGGCCACCAGGTTGATGCAGGTGGCGATGAACGCGATG
>JAUVCY010000190.1 GCA_030595585.1 Thermoplasmatota archaeon | reverse complement strand
GGAAGAGTGACCCGTTCATAAGAGCTGATCGATCAAGGCCTCCAGGGCCTGCTGTGGAAGCGCTCCGACCTTTCTGTCGATCAGGGTGCCAGATCTGAATATCAGCAGGGTAGGTATGGACTGGACGCCGAACTGGCCGGCGATAACTGGGTTCTGATCCACGTTCACCTTGGCGAATACTACCCTTCCCTTGTATTTCGCAGCCAGTCTATCGATGATCGGCCCTATCATCTTGCAGGGTCCACACCAGGGTGCCCACATATCCACTATGACGAGGTCGTGCCTCGAGAGGAGGTCCGACAGGTTCCTGTCGTTTGCCTCAACAGGCCTGTCTATTACCTGTTCGGTAACGGCCTCACCGTCAAGAAGCTTCCTGAGCTCCTTCGCCTTCCTCTGCCTTATGGCCTCCAGATCGGGGTCAATATCCTCAGACATCGTGATCACAACACCTGTTTCTATGGTCACCCTGTATTAAAACCAATGCCTGAAGTGTAAGGGGTCGATCGCATTGGGCCATGGATAGAACCCTTCCTCTAGTATTATATAACCTCCCGCCTCTTTCCTTTTTCTCCACAGTGGGTCTATCGATGCAGTTGAAGAGAAGAAAGGTGATCATTGCACTCGGGGGACATGCCATATCCCGCCCCGGCGTCCCGGACACCATTGCGAACCAGTTCAAGCACACCAGGGAAGCGCTGCCGCCCATCATCGAGATGGCGAGGGAGGGTTTCAAGATAGTGATCACACACGGTAACGGCCCCCAGGTGGGCAACGCCCTCCTGAGGGCTGAACTGGCCAGGGGGGTGGCACCCGACCTGCCTCTGGGCATTCTCGACGCGGATACCGAGGGGGGAATGGGCTACATGATAGAGCAGTCACTTCAGAACGCCCTTCATCTTAACGGCGTCGACAGGAAGGTGGCAACGATCGTCACACAGATCCTCGTGGACCGGGACGACCCATCAGTTCAGCATCCGACTAAATTCGTGGGGCGGTTCTACAACAAGGAGGAGGCGAACAACCTGGCGAGGGAGAACGGTTGGGCCGTAAAGGAGGATCCCGGGAGGGGTTGGAGGCGGGTGGTCCCCTCCCCCATGCCCCTTGAGATCATAAACCACGAGGTTATCAAGCTCCTTGTTGAGAAAGGGGTCATAGTGATCGCCGCGGGCGGGGGTGGGATCCCCGTGTTCCTGGAGGACGACGGGAGGCTGGAGGGCATGGATGCCGTTATCGACAAGGACAGGGCCTCCGCCATACTCGGAATAGAGATCGGCGCCGATACCCTGCAGATCATGACGGAGATAGACGGCGTATATCTCAATTACGGGTCCAGGGGCCAAAAGAAACTTGGAAAACTCTCCCTGGATGAGGCCAGGAGCTATCTCGAACAGGGCCAATTTCCTGCAGGTTCAATGGGGCCAAAGATAGAATCCGCGATCAAGTTCATCGAAGGTGGCGGAAAGAGGGTGGTGATCTCCTCCGTTCACGAGGGGTATCAGGCGCTCAACGGAAAGGCGGGAACCCTGATCACCTGAGGGTCTCATCTCCCTTGAACTCCCGGTACGGTGAGAAACCATCAAGGACCACCCCATCATCCGAGGTGCTCTTACGGGTGACCATCCTGGCCAGAACCTCGGAGAGGCCGGGTCCGATCATGAAACCCTGGCCGCACATGCCGGTGGCATGAAGCAGCCCTTTCACCTCTTCGCTCCAGCCGACGAGCGGTGAGCCGTCGGGGGACATGGGATAGAGTCCCCTCCAGACCCTTCTTACACGGATGTTCTTCAGCCTGGGCAGGAGCCCCACGAGCCGTTTGGCGACCTGGGGCAGGAAGGTCGAGGTCTCCCGTCCGTCGGTCCCATATATGGGTGGGTCCGGCGTTATGCAGAAGATCACCTGTCCCTTGAGGTTCTGGTAGAAATAGAAGTTTTTCGATCCCGGCCCGGGGCGCAGGTCCACCACCATCGGGGAGAAGAACCTCTCCACGGGTTCGGTGATGGCCCCCTCGTGGGAGTCCGGCCTCACCGGGATATCCACTCCAACCGTGGAGCAGAGCTCCCTGGAGTAAGGTCCCGCTGCATCGATGACCACTGAAGCGTGGTACTCCCCATCACCCGTTCTCACACCTGTGACCTCACCTTTTTCCGAGAGGACCCTCTCGACCCTCTCGTTGAATTTGAACTGACATCCATACCTCACAGCCTGTTCGTAGAAGGCGCTGATCGCAAGAAGGGGTGACGCGGAGCCGTCATCTGGAGAGAACGTTCCCCCCCTCAGGCCGCGTTGGTCTATCCCGGGGACGATCTCGGCCATCCTATCCGGGCCCACGAAATTGATGTTGAGGCCGAACTCCTTCTGTATCGGCAGGATGGACCTCAGGGCGGACTCCTCCTCCTCTCGATAGGCGGGAAATGTGTAGCCCCCATCGGTCCACTCGATATCGTCACCATATCTCCCCTCCCATGACGAGAAGATATCTATGGATCGTCTGCAGGTCATTATCTTCGCAGGGTCGGAGTGCGTCGCCCTGATGCCCCCGATGGCGTGTTTGTTCTCCCCCTGGCCGGGGGACGGCCGTTTGTCGATGACCAGGGTCTTCACGCCCGCCTCGGCCAGGGAGACGGCCGCTGGAGCGCCGACCGACCCCGCGCCCACGATGATCACGTCGTATTCACTCATCATCGTCACCCCCGACTCCCGCGAACGCTCCCAGCGGGACCTCAACGAACAGGGGCCGATCGGTCCGATCGGTGACCTCGCCGAGGTCTATCCCCTCCTCCCTGAAGATCCTCTGTATCATCGGCCTGCACGTCTTGGACCCGCAGGAGCCCATGCCTGCCCTGGTAACGGCCTTGAGGTGGTTCATATCCCTTATGCCTCCCCTTATGGCCTCCCTTATCTCTCCGGCCGTGATCCTCTCACATCTGCATATCATCGCCTCATCGGGAATGGGCTCTTTCTCGTAGAGGTCGCTGGGGTCCCTTGTGATCTCCTGCAACCAGACCCCTGCAGCTCTCTTCGCAGCTCCCCTCTCCATCTTCACCTGCACCATAAGCGTCCCGGGGAACCGGGGGTTGGATACTACATTCTCCACCCTGTAACGCCCGAGCAACCCGCCGTTCTCGTCAAGAACGGGCACCACCCTCCCGACCTCAACCTCCCCCCTCCACACCTCGTAGGGAAGCGTCACGGTGGGCATATCAGGGTCATCCCTGTAGTCCACCAGCGTGATCGCAAGGCCGGGGCAGATGCCCACACAGCTCAAACACCCGATGCATCCCTTCTCCTCGTCGAACCATGGAAGGCCCGTTATCGTCCCTCCCTCCATGTTGATGGACCCTTTTGGGCACACGGAGGAGCATGGGTTGCACGGGATCTCCTGATCGCAGTGGATAATGGGCATCACCCCCTCCTCATCTTCGGGGGCCTCTATCTTTCTGGTGGGCCCCGGTTTGGACCGGAGCACCTCCATCTTCTCGTTCCACTCACTGGGTATCTCACCTGTATCGAGGCCGAGGGACCCAGCGATCTTCAATCCCTCTATCCTCCCCGAGAACATGGCGGCCGACGCCTCGGCGATCTCCTGCGAATCCCCTGCGGAGAAAACATCGATGTTGAACTCCCTGGCCTTGTGGAAGAACTCATCCACCTCTGCAAGTCCCACGGCGATCAGAACGGTATCCACCTCGAACCTCCTCTCCGTGCCCTTGATGACCTTCCAGCTCTCATCCAGTTGTGCAATGGTCACCGATCCGACCCTCTCCTCCCCGTGGGCCTCGACAATGGTATGCCTGGTCCAGATAGGGACCCCAAGCCTCATGAGCTTGTCCGCGTGGACCTTGTACCCCCCTACCCTGGGAAGCGCTTCCACCAGGCCGACCACCTCGATCCCCGCCTGGATGGCGTGATATCCGGCGATAAGGCCGACGTTCCCCCCGCCTATGATCATGATCCGCTTCGAGCACCTGACCAGGTCCCTGTTCACGATGGTCTGGAAGGCGCCTGCGCCGTACACGCCGGGAAGCGTGTTGCCCGGGAACGACAGCATCCTCTCCCTGGCGCCCGCTGCGACAAGGAGCTTTTTTGGCCTGACGAGGCGGTATTGATCGCCTTTCATCAGGCCCACCAGGCCATCGGAGAAAACGCCCACCGCGGTCGTCTCGGTCCAGACCTCCACGCTCTCATGCCCCTTCAGTTCATCCGCAAGAATGTCCCCTATCCGATATCCCCTCGTCCCCGCGAAGGAGTCCTTCACCGATCCAAAGAACTTGTGTGTCTGCAGTACCAGCTTTCCACCAAGCCTGTCCTTGTCGTCTATCAGAAGGGTGGAGACGCCCCGCTTGCCCAGTTCCAGTGAGGCTGAGAGGCCCGCCGGGCCCCCTCCGATCACCAGCACATCCACATCCTTGACCGGGATGTCGTGCGTTTCGACCTGTGCATCTTCCACAGGGGCTTCCGGCAATCCCTCCACGCTCATGACATCCATCCCCCCGACCAGGGGGGTCATGCAGGATTTGACAGGTTTCCCGTTGCAGATCACAAGGCATTGGGCACACTGTCC
>JAUVCY010000212.1 GCA_030595585.1 Thermoplasmatota archaeon | reverse complement strand
CCTGATAGACATGTTCGCCACGTGGTGCGGGCCCTGTGAGACGCAGATAGAGGAGTTAAAGACCGTAAATTCCTATTTCTCGGGATCGGACGTAGTAATACTATCCATAGACACCGATTACACGAGGGAGAACGCGCAGATGGTGAACGAGTTCAAGGACAAGCACAATGCCGATTGGACCTTTGCCATGTCCACGGCCGAGTTCAACGGTGAGTTCCCAGCATCGGCGATCCCCACCATTTTCATACTGGACCGCGACGGCGAGATAGTGTACGACCATCAGGGCGTTGAGACCGGCGAATCGCTCATACAGATCCTCAGCTCATACGTCTGACCAACCTTTATCACCGTTCACGCCCATCTGGTGCGAATGGTGAACTCACCGCTTGTCCTGGGATTGGGTGGAGCCGGCTGCGACCTGGTAGCATCACTGGAATGTAGTGGATACGAAGCACTTCTTGTCGATACAGACAGGAGAACCGAAAGAAGACACCCCGGATCGGAGGTCCTCATCGTCGGAAAGGAGCTGGTCTCGGGGGAGGGGTGCGGCGGGAACATGAACCTGGGAAAGGCGTGCTTCAAGACCAACATGGAACCTATCCTCTCACATATCACTACACACCGTCCGGTCCTGATAGTATCCTATCCCGGCGGAGGGACCGGAACGCCCGGCGCCGTGGAGATATCCGTCATGTTGGCCCGGTTCAAGGTCCCCTATTTCAACTTCCTGGTCTGCAGGAGGGGCCCGTCCACAGGGGGATTGGATCCCTTCGGCATGGGCGAGTTCCTTCTGAAAGGGCCCCTTGGGCCCGGATCGCTGGTGTCGGTTGACACGAAGATCGGCCCCCCTGCCATAGAGGACGAGCAGAGGCTGGCCGATGCCGTCCACCTGCTGGCGTCCTCCTCCTCATCGACAGCACACAGCGTCCTTCCCATATCCTCATGGGGTGAGCTCGCCGGCTCGGAGACCCCGATAAGATCATATCTGCTGGAGTTGGGACCGCAGAATGTCCTGCCCCTCTTCGACCCGGAACAACCGGCAACGCTCTCCCTCTCCGTGCCGGAGGAGATATCCAACGATGAGCTGATGGAGGTGGTGGGAAGGGTCCTGCCACCGCAGGTAAAGAGGGCGGTGGGGGTCACGGTCTCACCTCCAGGCACGCCCATCACCGCGTCCATCCTCCATCCGGGAGGTGGCCTCCCGCCGACCGCCCCCCAGAACCCATATCAGCCCCCGCCTGACCTGATGGAGCTCCTGAAAAGCGACCCCCTTACCACGGAAGATGCTTTTATAACAACAGAGCAATAGAGTTGTGATGAGGAAGTTCCAGGAATCCGACCTGGGCGTTGCAGATCTGCCCATGCTGCTTATGGTCAGCGCTATCGTTACGGCGATCGCCGTTCCGATCTTCTGGTCAGCCTACGAGGACGTCTCCGCGGAGATGGTGATGGGGGACGTGCTCGAGGCCGCGGACCTGCTCTTCGCCTGCAGCTCCACCGTGCTCAACGGCGGCGAGGGGAGCTCCATGGAGATCGAGCTGGACCTGGCCGGATCGGGAGCCGTGTTCGTGGAGGAGTTCGTGATAGGAGGCCCGATCGTGGGCGAGGGGTTCGAGCGGTCCCTGCTGATAACGTTCAGCCTCTCCAATTCGGATACGGGACACCTGACGCACTCCCCGCCTCTACGCCTCTCGGGCCCGGTGATACTTCACGGTGGCCAATACGATCTCAGGATATCCCACGAGGTGATAGAAGATATACACTATGTGGGGATCGAGGTGCTCTGATCATCCCGCCAGGGCGGTGACCAGGTCCCCTTCCCCTTTCTTGACCACGGAGAGCTCCTTCAGGTCCACCACCCAGTAGTCGTTGAAATGGTTGTCGAATATGCACTTTCCGTTGAACCTGATGATATCCTCGAGATGGACCTGCTGATCCTTCCGGGTCTTCTCGAAATCCTCCAGCGTGACCTTGATCCAGATCTTTCTGGTGGGCCTCATCTCATCATCCGTTCCGGCAACCTTCATGGAGGCGTCGTAGACGAGGATCTTGAGGTGCTCGTTATCCTTCCTGTAGACCGCCTTGTAGGAGCTGATCTTCCCCTCCACCTCCACCTGCTTATCCTTGAAGGGCCCGTACATCTTCTTCACGTTCTTCTCCCACGGGGCCAGGAACTTCTTGAAGGGAGAGTCGATCCTCTCGTATCCCTCCACCTTGCCTGATAGTATCTTCATGAGCCCCTCGAACCTGAACTTCTTCTTGCCGAAGGGGCATTTTTCCCGCGGCCCCCTGCACCTGCTGTCCCACAGGACCTTCTTCAGGTTTCGGACCGTATCCTGTTCCACGTCGGTCTGGTAGGCGAACCTGATGATATCCCCGTCGTCCACGGCTCCCTTCTTCAGGGCCTTCCCTATTATCTCCATGTAAACGTCGATATCCTCCCATCTGTCCAGGAACGATCTCGCATTCACATCTTCGGCCGGCTCCTCCCTCTTCTCCTGGCGGGGCGGGCGCTCCTCCCGCCTCTCCGTGTCGTACTGCCGCCTGGGCCGGTCGTCGATACCCTGATTGATCTCCCTTGGGCTCCTCACGTTCCAGCCCCTTCGGAGCTTGTGGGTCTCCCCGTATCTGGGGGCGGGAGCGGACTTCTTCCTGAACTCCTCCGGGACCTCCTCGGGTTTCAACAGGTCCAGCTCTATGAACAATCTGATCCTGAACTCCTCCAGGTATTTCAGATCTGAATGTGATAGTAAAAACACGGACCCATGTTTGGACGCCTTGTGGATCACCTTGCCTCCCTTCATCTGGAACTCAGCATTGAGGTCCCTGACCGACGACTTGGTCGCATTCTTCTGGAGAAGCTCTGCAGAGATCTTGAAGTGATCCGCATCCATATCTTTAACCCCGATGACCCTACTCTTAGGTGTTTCTAGTTAAGCTGATAATAGGGGCCCTTATAAAACTCTTTTTGTAACTATGCTGGGTATGATAACAATTCTCCCCTGTCATGGGTTTGGCCGCATCAGATGGCGAGGTCGGTCCGTTTATTATCGAATATGAGCTTGTTCTTCACGAATATGGCCACCCCGAAGGTCAGGGGCCCCACCCTGCCTATGAACATCAGCAGGATGATGATCAGCTTCCCCATTACAGACAGTTGGGAGGTCAATCCCATGCTGAGGCCCACGGTGCCTAGCGCCGAGGCTGCCTCGAAGAAGATATCCATGACCCCCGCGCTCCCCGCCTCGGTCATCATCAGCAGGTAGACCCCCAACGCCAGGGAGGTGATGTACAGCCCCAGTGTGGCCACTGCGGTCCTGACCCTGTCTGCGGGGATGTTGGCCTTCCAGAACGTCACGGTCCTCTTCCCGCTGATAACGCTTCTTGTCAATCCAATGATCGTCGTGAACGTGGTCGTCTTGAGCCCTCCGCCCGTACCGGCAGGGGACGCCCCGATGATCATGAATATTGCGGTGAGGAGAAGCACGGACCTGGCCAGCCCCCCTATCTCGATGGTGTTGTACCCAACGGTGGTCAGCGACGTCATCACCTGGAAGAAGGAGGCCATGGCCCTCTCCCACACGGGCAGATCGTACAGTGAGGACTCCGTTATGAATATCAATATGGTCCCAAGCACCACCAGCCAGAACGTGGTCCTGATGATGATCATGGAGGTGAGCGAAAGCCGATCCTGCCTGCCCCTGATCCTCCTCCAGAGGTCCACAAAGACTATGAAGCCTATCGCCCCGGCGAAGCTGAGGGCGGAGATGATGAAGTTGAGCCAGAAATCCCCCCGGAACTCCGCGAGGTTGGACCCGTAGATGGAGAATCCAGCGGTGCAGAAGGCGGATATGGAGTGGAAGATGGCGCTCCAGAGCGGGTTCTCCACCCCGTGCGAGGAGAATACGAAATAGAGCCCCACGGCACCTGCGGCCTCTATCAGCACGGTGAAGACGATCACCGAGGTGACGAACCTCTCTATGATGAAGTTCTCCGGGATCGAGAACACGGTGCGGGATATGTGTTTCCTTCCATCCGTCATCTCCTTCTTGCTGGTGAGTATCACAAAGGATGAGAAGGTCATGTAACCTATCCCCCCCATCTGTATCAGGACCAGCAGGACGACCTGGCCGACGTGCGTGTAATCGTCGTCGATATCGATGGGAGAGAGCCCTGTCGTTGACACCGCGCTCGTGGATACGAAGAGGTTGTCCAGGATGCTCACCGGGTTCGCCTG
>JAUVCY010000004.1 GCA_030595585.1 Thermoplasmatota archaeon | reverse complement strand
CTCCTCTCCATGATGGATTTCAGGGGAAAGGAGAGGATCGAGGAGCTCTCGGAGAGGTTCCAGCTGGACCTCACCAGGCGTATAAAGGAGTTCTCCAGGGGGAACAGGCAGAAGGTGGGCCTCGTATCCGCCTTCATGCACTCTCCCGATCTTGTGATACTGGACGAGCCCACGACGGGACTGGACCCTCTGATGCAACAGGAGTTCTACAAGCTTATACATGAGGAGAAGGCGGCGGGAAGGACGGTCTTCCTCTCATCCCACATCCTTGTGGAGGTTGAGACTATTTGTGATCGTGTGGCGATCATCAAGGAGGGCCGGCTGATCCTGACCGAGAAGATGACAAATTTCAAATCCAGGACTGGAAAGATAATGAGGGTGAAATTATCCAAGAAGTGCGATGTCCGCCCATTCACCTCGCTCAAGGGGGTCACCAAGGTGGAGGTGGACCCGGAGGACGAGAAGACACTCCTGATCACCATCTCAACAGGCATTGACAACGTGATCAAGGCCCTCGCAGATCACACGATCCTTGATATGGACTACGAGGAGGTATCACTGGAGGACCTCTTCCTCCATTTCTACGAGGATGATGATCCCGGGACCCGACCCGAGAAGGGGGTGAGCAAATGAAGATGCCCCTGTTCAAGGTCACCGTAAAGGACTCCCGAAAGGGCGTGATCATCTACTCGACGATAATCCTATTCTACGCCATGCTGATCATAATGATGTATCCCACGTTCGCCGAAGATCTCTCTGACCCCATGAACCAGGGAGATGGAATACTTCTCAAGGAGGAGGGGGTTGGGGAATCTGGTGAGAGGTCCTACAACCTCTCTTGGGACCCAAGGGTGGGATCCAGCTACCATATCGCTTTTGGGGCAAGGGACCCATTGAGATATGGTATTTTCAAGGATCTCATCAACGGGAACAATACGGTCATTGATCCTGACCTGGTAGAACTGGATGACCTAATAACAAACAGGTCGCTCATCTCCTCCTACGGGATCGAGCTGATGTACACGGGGACGGACCTGGAACTCCATTTTGAACGGGTCAACGATACGGCGTATTTCTGGGTCCTCTTCGTTACATCGGAGACTAACCTGACCCCTGTGGAGGTTAGCGACTCGGTATCCACAATGGACCTTGTGATAACCAGCGTTTTCAACGAGATCGCGGAGGGAAACCAGATCTACGAAGGTATGCTTGGCACGGATAATATCGATTTCAGCACCTTGAAGGGATTCATCAGCATCGAGTTCTTCTCGATGTGGCTCCTGTTCCTTGTAATATTCCTCTGCATCAAAGCGGGAGGCTCGGTATCAAAGCATGTCGAGGACAAGTCCATGGACATACTGCTCGCAACGGGTTACTCGCGGGGGAGGTTCATGATGGAAAAGCTCCTGTCCCAGATCGTGTTTCTTGCTGCGGTCATGCTGGGAGCCTTCCTCGGTCTGGTGCTGGGGACCATCCTCATAGGAGAACCCGTACCTCTGGCGCCCTATGCTATAACACTACTGGGATCTATCCCCATAGCACTGGCATTTATCGGGGTCGCAATGGTGGTATCGACCCTCGTGGATGAGGGGGCCAAGGTCACGGCCCTGATGATGGGGCTCGTTGTAGGACAATACATAATGATGATCATCGTCAATATCTCCTCGTGGGGAGATTGGCTGAAATACTTCTCGATATTCTCCTACTTCAACAATTCAGAACTGATTATCGACACATACCTGGACCCTGTCAATGTGGTGATCCCACTGGTCCTCTTTGGTGTCTTCACCGGGATCGCGTTCCTCCTGTTCAGGAGGAAGGAGATACACGCCTGATCAGACGATACGCTCCTGGGTGAAGGATCCAAAGAGGTTCAGGCCATCTTGAGTGAGACTGTACTCGATCCACTCCCTGGATGCCACCTTCTGTCCGAATCCCCGCAGCCTGAGGTGGTTTCTGGAATCCGCCTCCTTGAACTCGATTATGCCTTCCATCAAGTACTCGACCGAGTTGATCACCGAGTCGTCGTGGATGCCGTGGGCGACATCCACCAGGTTGGTGAATCGGTATCCCTTGGACCTCACGATGAGCATCTGCAGGAATTTGTGAAGGTCGTTGAACTCGGTCTGGGAGATGAGTGGCGAGAGGGAATTTATTATAAGCAGGCCTCCCCCGTAGTTCTTCACCGCCTCCTCTTGGACGAAAATAAGGTCCTCCCGGAACTTCTTGAAATCCTCCGGGATCTCGATATTGAATATCCGATGGCCCTCCTTCAGGACCTTCTTGGTATCGTGTTTTGAGAAGAGGTCGTACATCCATATCTTCCCCTCGCGGTTGAAGGATTTAAAGTTGGGTATGTACTTGACAATGCCCTGGATGACATCCTTCATCGCCCTGTTCGTGGAGACGTATATCACGGGGAAACCGGCTTTGAGCGCCGAGGCCATGATCTGATCGAACAGCTCATCCTTTCCACAGAAGGGAGGTCCTTTCAACATGACCTGTGCCCCCACGGACAGGCCTCCGTTCAGGAGGTGGTCCAGTCTGATCACGCCGGTGCTGATCTTTGCCACATTGCGGAGGTCAACCTGTGTGCCGGCGGTTCTCCCTCCCTTTGACGTGCCCGCCTTCACCTTGCGCATGAAGAACTGCGCCTCCTTGTTGTCCGGGTTCTTCTCCAGTACTATCGATAGGAGCTCCTTTGCTTTGCCCTTGTGTCCCTCTTTGATGGCCGCCCTGGCCTGATCGATAAGGACCCTCATGCCGTCGGAGATCTCCTCCTTTGTTGAGAGTGTGGCGGAACAGATCGGGCATCTGGTGATCCCTTCGTGCATTGCTATCTGGTTCTTGCACTTGGGGCATCTTGACCTTTTTGTGCCCTCCGTCTCCTTCTGCTTCAGATCGAAGGACGCTCCAAGGGGGGCACGGCCCCTGATGGAAGAGGTCAACGTTATCATCGTGGAAGGCTTTGGCGGCGGAGGAGGGGGCATCGGGATGTCCATCGCTGGTTGGGCGGTCTCATCAAGTTCATCCTGCAGGATCTCCTGTTCGAGGTCCATCATATCCAGGTCCTCGTTATCCCAGTCGTCCTCCTCATTTTTGTCTTCATTGAGATCATTATCTTCGTCGTCATCGAGATCGTCATCGTCCTCAAGATCATCATCCAGGTCATCATCGTCTTCATCCTCATCATCATCAACTTCGAGGTCCTCGATCTCCTCATCATCCAGGTCATCTTCTTCTTCCTCAAGGTCATCCTGAAGGTTAGACGAATCTACCGATTCGTCGGTATCCGAGCGAATACTTTCGCGAGAGTTAGACGAATCTACCGATTCGTCGTCATCTTCCTTATCTTTGTCCTCAATATCGGTTGGGGCCTCCTCCTGGGTCTCATCGAGGATCTCTCCACCTTCCGGCCTCGCCTCCTCCATGATCTTCTCGAAGGTCTCATCGTCCAACTTGAACCTCTTCTTCAGTACGTGAAGAAGGGCCATCTCATCGCTTGTGATAACCCCATCTTCCCATGCCTGTGAGATCACGTCGCGGAGTATCCCCGGCACATCCCTTTTTAGGGCGTGGGAATCTTCCTGCTGGGCGATCTCCTCCTCGAGCCCGTCCACGATATCGCTCACATCCCCAACCGAGCCGAGCAGGTCATCGTCCAGTGGAAGGCCGTCGATCTCCTCTTCCTCTATCGCCGGCTCTGCTTCAGCTGGAATATCCTCCTCTTCCTCCACCACTGGTTCTTCTTCAGCAGGAATGTCTTCCTCCTCTTCCTCTATCACCGGCTCTGCTTCAGCTGGAATATCCTCCTCTACCTCCACCTTCTTATGGGCCTTTACAGGCCTATCAAGTTCGGACGTGTCCTCCTCCACCTCGGCTTTCCTTTTTCTCGCCTTCCTTCTTTTCCCCTTCCTCTTGGTGGTTATCTCAAACTCCTCCTCCTCCTCCTCAGGGTCATCCTTGGGGGTGGAGATAACTTCGATCTCCTCCGCCTCGGGGATCTCTTCAGGAGCACTCTCCGGAAGGTTAGATGAATCCTTCACCTTTTTCTCACTCTTGGAAGGCGTATCTTTCTTTACAGGTGTATCCTCATCCCAATCATCATCCAGCAGCTCAACCTTCTTGGATCGGGCCTTTCGACCCCTTTTCTTTCCCTTGCTTCTCTTACCCAAGGAAACCTCTCCTTAGAATTGCAGAAATGGAGTATTGGACATCCCACAAATTGGATGTAAAGTAACAAACCGCCTTTTAATGGTTCCCCTGAAAGAACCTCGATAGGACCATGGGAATATCTCTCTCCTCGCTGATACCTGTGAGCTCCTCCCTGAAATGCAACGCCCTCTTATCCAGGATGATCCCGAAACCCCTCTCCTCCCCGCTCCTTATCATTCTTCCAAGGGCCTGGAGCATCCTCCTGGCCGCGGGAGCGATAACCGTATATTCCCACCCCTTTCCAAAGCGGATGTCATAGTATGCCAACAGGGCCCTCTGCCTTGCATTGGGCTTGGGATATGGGATGCCAACGATGATAACTATCTCCAGCTCCGATCCAGGATAGTCGACCCCCTCTGATAACCGCCCACCGATCACGGAGGCGAGCACCCCGCCGTGACTTACCTTGAACCTCTCCACGAGGTCCATCACCTCGGATTGGGAGCTCCCCCTCCTCTCGATGAACATCTCCCTTCCGCAGTCAATGGATGGCGGGAGAGAGGTGCCGTCCTCCAGCTCCGGGGAGCCCAGGATCCTCCTCAGAAGGTCGAAGGAGGGAAAGAATATGGCCAGGTTCCGCCCCCTCTCGACCCGAAGGATATCGACGATCTCCCGCCTGAACATCTCTATCATCTCCGGGTCCCTCATCAGCTGTTCGTAGTTCGTGGTAAGCTCTTTTGAGTGTACGAGCATCCTGTTCCCGGGGGGAAACGGAGGTGACATGCTGATGAGGGAGGCGTTCTCTGGCAGGCCGATGGAATCCCTGTATTCCTCCAGCGGAGAGAGGGTTCCAGATAGGTGAATGGAGGCGTGTACCTCACGTAGGACCCCTGTCAAAGTGGATGGGTCCATCGAGAAAGCCTCAAGATATCCCGAGTCTTCCTTTCTACCCTTTACGATGAGGGGAGTATACCTCTCGAACTCCAGGTCCCTCCAGGTGAGATAGAAGGCACCCACGGTGTGAATGTACGAACGCGGCAACTTTCCCTCCGCCTTCTTCCTGTCCTGGATCGCGGTCCCATGGTGGGTCAGCCTCGTGCAGAGATCATCTACCCTGTTGGAGTTGGTTCCCGTGAGGAACATCAGCTCCTCGGCCAGTGATGACGGGGGTACGAGGCCGTCATCATCTATCAGATACTCCTCGGTCAGCCGATCCATGGCCGTCTGGAACCTTCCCAGGAAGCCGCTTATGAACATGCCCCCTCCTATCTCGTGGTCGCCATGTCTCTCCACCTCTGACAGGGCGGCCCGTATCGTCCTGCTGCCAATGGACAGTGAGGAGAGCTCCCGCGCGAACCCGGAGAGGTTGTGCGCCTCATCGATGATCACTATCACCTCATCGATCGAGCACTCCATCCACTCCAGCAGCCTTCTCCTGATGAAAGGAGAGATGAAATAGATGTAAGGGGCGGTTATCAGGACAGCATCCCGGATGATCGCCTTTGTGACCTCGTAGGGGCAGATGCCCATCGAAAGCGAATGATCTATCAGCTCCTCCGCCGTGGGGATCACCCTCTTCGCCCATCTCCTTACCTCCATCCCATCGTCAAGGAGGAAGGCGGAAAAATACCTGCACTCCTTCCCGTCGTTTGGCCTTCCGGCCATCCTGTTCATGGTGTTCTTCTTCCTCTCGGAGCACATCTTGGACAGCTCCTCGGGGGTCCCCCCTATGAACTCCGGGTCCTCGGAGGTGATCGGGCACATATTGGACCTTCCCTGAAGGCCCACGCATATTCCCTCTGCCATACCACCGTCCCAGAGGGTATCAAAGGTTTTATCCCGAGTACACGTCAGCTCCTCCCTCTCCGGTGTCTCGACCTCATTGATCTCACCCAGGATCCGCCCGAGTTGGTCGGTTATATCAAGGAGGGGTTCCTCGTTCTCATGTACTTCTCCAACGCCCTGGAGGTCCCTTATCCTGCGGAACTCCTCGATCACCTGTCTCTGCTGTGAGTTGGTCCTGGTCAGATACAGGACCCTCTTTCTATTCGCAAAGGCGTATTCCAACGTTGGAGCAAGCGCGGAGATCGTCTTTCCCGAGCCGGTACCCGCCTCTATCACGACGTGGCCCCCGGAGGTCAAAGCATCCCAAACCGATGCCATCATCTTCTCCTGGATGGGGCGAACCGCGTATGGGAACAGGGAAGTGAAACCATCGGCCATAGGTGGGATTTCACAGGGCAGCTTATTAGTGGATATGGTGGAGGGGGGGAAGTGAAACAATTTGGTTCGATAGATATGGAACGTCTTTATCAAGGAGCGAGACCTTAGCGGTAAATTGTCTGGTGCTTACGATGCTGATCATAATCAAGTGCGGGGACCCCGAATGCAGGGAGGAGTTCAAGAAAGGAAGCGAGGAGCCAGCCTGGGAGTGCCCCGCCTGTGGGCGGACGATCCTGAACAGGAACTACCCATTTCTAACGGCAAAGTTGATGCAGGCGGGAATCGACGGGGATGAGAACGATTGGAAGGTCACGTTCCAGGACCTGCTTGAAAAGGCCAGGATGGAGGTGGTTAAGAGGACGGAAGGTAGGGAGGTGGTCGTGGACCTATCGTTCCTGGAGGAGGCCGAAGAAGAGCTGGCGAAGGACCACACGAACGCAGAGTGGCGGGGCAAGCACGATGAACTTCTGAAAAGAGGTAGAAAGGTTGTACTGGACCTGGACCTTGTATCCACGTAGGTCCGATCGTTCTCACTGATCTTTTGTCTCCGGAGCCGGTTCCGGCTCCTTCTCCTCCAGGGGTGCCATCTTGACGGCCCCACCCTGAGATAACGAAGCAGGTCCCTCGGGAACAGGCGGCTCGTTCCTCTCCTTCGTGGACTTCAGGTACTCCTGGATCTCCTTCTCGAAATCATCGATCTCCTCGCTTATCCGGTTGTAGGATACCTGCTTTTGCTCCTGTTTGGATTCTTTGGTGAACTTGAACATCTTTTTAAACGATTCAAAAACCATCCACTAACCTCTAGGCCAATGGATTGTCAGCAATGGTATATCTAATTTTTGACTGGCTCGCCCCCGGATAACGTTCAGGGATCAGGATATTATCTCATCCAATCTATCCTCGGAGGCCGCCCTCCTGATCTCCATCGCGATCCGTCTTCCCGTGGATACCGGTTTCCTCCAGAGTGAATTGGCGTAAGGATGTCCGGACCACATGTGGACGTTGGTCCCTCCCCCTATCCTCGGGGCGACATCGTATATCGAGAAGTTCATGTCCTTATCCACACATGTCTGAAGGCAGAATGGGCCGATTATGCCGGGAGAGTAGTGTTTCTTCGAAGCCTCCACCCAGCGCTCGGCCATGTCGAAGACCTTCTCCAGCAATGATTCCCTGAGGGTTGCGCTGTTGTGGCCGCAGACCGTGTACTCGGGAAGGGCCTGAGCTGCATTCAGGGTCATCTGCTGGGGGGCCGGGAGCCTTACGTGGCCGTCGAGAGACGTCTCGAGCCTCCAATCCACTCCCAACAGCTCCACCCTGGACATATCCTCCTCCAGGGGAGAGTAGAAGAGATCGAAGTTGAAAACGGGCCCGATCACATATTTCTCCATCCTGGAATCCGCCAGCGTCTCCTCGTCGATCACGCCCTGGTCCAGAAGTTTTCTGGATTTCTCGTAATACTCCTCCGTGGAGGAGGCCGTGAAGAACCCCCTCTCCAGCTTCTTGACCGCATGGTGGAGCTTGACGATCACCAGCTGATCTATCTCCTCGGGAGTATCCACCTTTTCCGGGAAGGGGAGGCCGGCTTTTTCCAGTAACCAGTAGTAGCTCTTCTTCTCCTCCCTCTCCTCCGATCTGAGCAGATTTCTGCTTCCCATCATGGGAACGCGGAATTCGTCCTCGATCCTGGCGATGTCCACGTAGGATGTGAACGACCTGTTGGGGATGAATATGACCGAGTTGTCCCTCATCCAGGACTGCCACCTCTCCTCCATCACATCCTTGAACCTATCCAGAACGATCGGCTCATCCACCATTCCCCGGAGCAGCCTGCCGTCATTGTCCCTCTTCGATCGGAAGTAGGTGGCATATGTCCTCTCCCTGCCCTTCTGGCAGAACGCTATCGTCCTGAAGCCCTCCTCCACCCCCCCATCGCAGGTATCAAGGGCGGAGTGTGATCCCACAACGGCCATTTTGATATCCTTTCTATCGTAACCCCTCACTATGTCCTGAACGATGCCGCGATCTATCATTCCCGTGCCTCCTTTCAATGGTAGGGGAGGGATAACCATTATAAATATTTGCCACACATCGACGACGTCCGCATGGCGTTTGGTGTGCCCTTTTTATCTTCTTTTTATCTTCCCCGTAGATGTTGATAATAAATACCTCCATCACACTGTACAACAAGTTATTAATAATGGGCTGAATCGTAGATATATACCCATTAGATAGGGATACTGTACAACAGAAGGATGTGACCTTCCACCCAGAGGGGCAACGTATGAGGTTCTCCACACTTTACAAGGCAGCCGGTCTGGTCCTGATCGTTCTACTGGTAGCCTCGAACCTGCTTGACCCGCGAAGCGTTGACCCGATGCACAGCAAACTTGACGGTGCAGATGGTGGGGCCCCCCCTCCCGGGATAGATTCCGACGGGGATGGGCTCAAGGATATCCACGAGGACCTCGACCTGGATGGCCTCCTGAACGGGGAGGAGAGATCACCCACCTTTCCGTTCAATCCGGACACTGATGGGGATGGGTTGGAAGACGGAGAGGAGTTCCAATACTGGTCGAACAGGAGCCTGAACCTGGACCAGCAGCCGGGCTGGGCCCTTAGATACAACCCCAACCTCGGATACGACCTGGATTGGTCCGGAATGATGTCGCCGCTGGGGGACGTGGATCGTGATGGGCGGCCCAACATCATGGATGAGGATTCCGATTCGGATACCATCCCCGACGGATTGGAGATCGAGATGGGACTGGACCCTGCTGACCCCGATTCCGATCACGATGGCATCCCGGACCAATACGATACGCTCCACGGGGTGGTGGTGGATGTGGATGGGGATGGTATGGACGATAATTGGGAATCCCATCATGGCCTGGAGGACCCCGATCTGGATCCGGATGAAGATGGTTTCTCCAACCTCGAGGAGTACCTGAGAAGAAAGGACCCCAATGACAGCGATATGCTCAATTCCAACGGTGGGGTGTTGTCCACGCTGGATACGCTCATCCACCTGCAGGACGACCGAGTGATGTTCACTGTGGGGTCATCCGAGCCGAGGTACATGAGGATGCTTGAATACAACATTCTAACCGGTGGATTGTGGGGTTATAGCCATGGGGCCATTGAACCACCTGTCCCCACCACCTCCATGATGGCGGTGGATGTGGACCTGAATGGAGACTGGTTGGGCTCTGTGCCCGTATACTCTGCTGATGATCGGTTGGAAGGCATCAAGAAGGTCCCTCTGTTCCCCCATGGGGACCTCCCCTATTTAACCTATATAAATGGGGTAATAGCAACCCTGGTTCCGGTTACCCGGATCACCCTGGGGTACACAACACCGAACACGACCATGTCAGATCTGCTGTTGGCCAACTTCACTCCAACGGTGCCATCGATATATCTGTCGATCCCCATGATGACGGAAGGCGAAGTATGGGACCTTCTCTCCTCTTTTCTTGAAGGGTATGAGAACGATGTGCCGTATATTCGCGCAGGTATCATAGCCTCGGCCCTGTCGGACCGATACGTCTATTCCACCATGTCCAATTTCGGATCGGGAGATGAGGACCCGGTATACTCCTTCCTGTTCGAGACCTGGAGGGGGAGCTCCCTCGATTTCGCCTCTGCCTTCACCGTGATGTGCAGGATGTCGGGAATACCGAGCAGGCTCGTTGTAGGTTACGCTCTCGGCGAGGCATCTGGAGGATCGAGAGTATACAGGGGCAGCCACCTGCATACATGGAGTGAGGTATACATCGGATCGATAGGTTGGGTCCCATTCGAGGTAACCCCTCATTCGCCGGATCGGACCGGGGGTTCGATAGCTGCTGCCCAGGGGTTCGATCCATATGTGTACGGCCCAACAGGTGGTGACGGGGGCGGCACCCTCAGAGGGGCAAACACCGGCTTTTACTCCCCGGATGGGGACGAGGACGGAGATAAGCTGATCAATTCCAAAGAGGTGGAGATCGGCACATCGATCATCCTGAGGGATTCGGATGGGGACGGCCTCGACGACGGAGAGGAGTATCTGGAGGAGGGGACCGACCCACTGGACCCGGACAGCGATGGTGATGGTCTCTCCGATGGCGACGAGGTTCATGAACATCAAACCGGCCCGCTGAACCCGGACACCGATGGAGGTGGGGTTTTGGACGGGATGGAGGTCATGCTTGGTTTGGACCCACTCGATCCGAGGGATGATATGGGCTTGAACGATGTGGACAGGGATGGCCTTACAGAGGAGCAGGAGGCGGAGCTCGAGACCTCTCCCCTGGACCCCGACTGCGACGACGACGGGCTCTGGGATGGGGAGGAGGTGTTCGGATACGGTACCGACCCCCTGAACCCAGACACCGATAACGACACACTGACCGACTTCCATGAGACCTTCATATCATTCACCGATCCCCTGTCGAAGGATTCGGATGGGGACGGCCTTACGGATGATGTTGAACTGGACCTTGGAACGGACCCGCGCTCCTGTGATTCGGACTCCGATGGATTATGGGATGGAACAAATATCCTTGTCGGTCAGATATTCCACAACGGCGAGGCGGCCCCGTCCAACCCATGGGGGTTCACGGACCCACTGGATCCGGACTCCGATGGAGATGGGCTATCGGATGGGCATGAGGTTAGGATGGGAACGAACCCTCTGGACAACGACACGGATTCGGACTCGGTGGAGGACGGGCCCGAGGTCTGGTACGGGGGCGACCCCAGATACCACAATGATGGGAAGATGGTGCTGGACCTGGATGATGACGGGCTCACGGATATTGAGGAGACGTCACGTGGGACAGACAGGGCAAACGCCGATACGGATGGTGATGGGCTGTCCGACGGGGCCGAGGTCATGGAGTGGTTCACGGACCCGCTCTCCAATGACACCGATGGGGACGGATTGGAGGATGGTGAGGAGGTTATGGTATCTTTCACGGACCCCCGGCTCAATGATACGGACGGTGACAACCTGCCTGACGCTCTTGAGCTTCTGATCGGCACCTCGCCCCGCCTGGCCGATTCCGACAGGGACGGGCTACCCGACGGGGACGAGATGCGGAGATATTTCACGGCCCCACTTGATCCAGACACCGACAGGAACGAGAGCAGCTATGAGGGGGGGATCCCGGATGGAAAGGAGATCATGCTTGGTTTGGACCCAGTTGATGGGAGGGACGATTTCCCTACGAAGGACCGGGATTCGGACGGGTTGACCGACACCTACGAGATCACTATCGGAACGGACCCCCTGATCTCCGACAGCGATGGGGACGGCCTTCTCGACGGTGCGGAGGTCCACATATACGGGACCTCTCCCCTGGAGAAAGACTCCGATGATGACGGGCTCACGGATGGTGATGAGGTTAATGTCCACCTGACGGACCCGTTGAACACGGACACCGATGGGGACGGCCTGAACGACAGGGCCGAGGTGTACGATTGGCACACATCCCCCCTGGATAATGACACGGACGGCGATATGATCCTCGATGGGGTGGAGGCCCTTCAGCTGGAGACGCTGCCCCTCGATCCGGACAGTGACGGAGATGGCCTCCTCGACGGTGAGGAGTATTACCTCGATTACAATTCCACCCAGTACGGACAGCAGGCCCTCGATCCAACCGACCCTGACACAGATGGAGGGGGGGCGGGCGATGGGGTGGAGGTCCTTCTTGGAGGCGACCCGCTCTGGGGCGGTGACGACGGTTCCTTCGTGGATACGGATAACGATGGCCTCAGGGATATCGAGGAGATCCTTTACGGCACAGATCCCCTGAAGGCAGATACCGATGACGATGGGTTGATGGACGGCCACGAGGTGCACGGGGATATGGGTTGGGAAACAGACCCGCTGAACCCGGATACCGACAACGATACGATATCGGACGGGGAGGAGGTCCTTTCCGGGGTGGATGGATACGTTACAAACCCGTTGAAGGAGGACACCGACGGCGACGGTATGGCGGATAATATGGAGATCATTGGGGCCCATGGCATGCCAAGCGACCCCACCTCCAAGGATGGCGATGACGACTCCCTCAATGACACTCTCGAACTGTTCACCTCGTTTACGGACCCGTTGAACCCCGATACCGACGGGGACGGCCTGCCGGATGGTTGGATCGACGGCTGGATGGGCAACCTGCAAAATAACCAGATGGATCTGGGCGAATACGAGGACAGGGACCTCGATGGGATGGTGGACGGTGGAAGCTGGACCCAGGGTGAGGGCCCGGGTGAGACGGACCCCTTGAAGGCCGATACGGATGGGGGCGGCGTATCGGATGGTGATGAGGTGAACCACCCGACCTCGCAACCGGACCCCCTCTGGCCAGGCGATGATCAGCTGATCCTCGATACAGATGGTGATGGGCTGACAGACCTGGAGGAGAATGCAACCGACTCCAGGACGAGATGGGACGACCCCGACACGGACGGGGACGGATTGCTCGACGGCGAGGAGCTGAGGAGCTATCACACGTACCCATGGACCATGCATACCGATCACGATGGCGTCAGGGACGGCGACGAGGTCCGAAACGGCACGGACCCATTGGTTGAGGATACGGATGGAGATGACCTCTGGGATGGGAGGAACCAGCTGTATAACGGCACGTATCACTGGGGGGAGATGGATGGGAGGCTCGGTTTCCTTAACTACCGATACGGGCCGACAGACCCGCTCAACCCGGATACGGACGGTGATGGTCTGTGGGATGGAAAGAACATGATGGTGGACAATGTATTCCATTACGGGGAGACGGACCCGATCAACAGCTGGGGCTTCACCGACCCCACAGACCCGGACATGGATGGGGACGGTTTGACCGACTACGAGGAGTTGATACTCTATCGATATGACGATTCCAAGGTGAACTGGGACCATCATATTGGCCTGGAGGACCACACCTCCCCATACCACAAGGACACCGATGAGGGGGGAATGCCGGACAGGATGGAGATCGAACTGGCCCTCAATCCCATCAATGGTGATGACGACGACGCCCTGATGGACCCGGACGGGGACGGCCTCACCAATGCGGAGGAGGCGATATTGGGCACCGACCCGGAAAAGAACGACACGGACGGGGACACGCTGCTGGATGGCGAGGAGGTCCGTAGATACTCGACCGATCCGCTTGATGGGGATTCCGATAGGGACCAGCTCCCGGACAACGAGGAGATCATGATATACCGGACGGACCCTAACGATCCCGATTCCGACGGGGACGGATTGAGCGACCATTCCGAGGTCACATACACCCACGAGAACTCCACCGTCGACTGGGACGGAGACGGCATCATAGATCATCATACGGACCCGAACAACCCCGACACTGACCTGGATTCCCTGGATGATCGGAGGGAGTCCTATATCGGGACCAATCCCCTTGACTGGGCCGATCCCGGAACAGGCAACCTCCCGGACCGTACCCCGAAGGTAGTGATCGAGACCCTGCCCGAGGTGCTGGAAAAGGGAGATAGGGCCGATCCCTTCAAGGTGACCGGATCCGTGGAAGGTGAGGATGGGCTGCGCCTCCCGAACGTCTGGGTATCGATACTGCTGGTAGGCGGAGACATCTCCGGTGAAGAGGCGCTTCTCAGGGAGTCCAACCCCGACCTGAGGGTAGGAGGGACATATACCGACGAGGATGGTTTTTTCATCATCTCATGCAAGTTGAACCCGGAGACACCGTATGGAAGAACGAAGATCTATGCGGTCTCCTCTGAATTGAGATACTATGGGAAGAAGTACGTTCCCGCGGTATCACATGGTGTGGATGTCATCGTACACAGCCAGGCCGCCCTCTCGGTCGACCTGCAATACGGCCCGTACGCCCCGGGAAGCGTCCTGCTTGTGACGGGAGATCTCCTCGACATAGGCGTCCTGCCCTGTGAGGGTGAGGAGGTACTGCTCTCCACATCCTGGGGATATCTGATCAAGGGAGCCACGGGACCGGATGGGCGCTTCACGTTCAAGGTCTCACTGCCGTGGAAGGAGGGTGATGAGCTGGTCTCGATCACATTTGCCGGGAGCTCTTACCTAACGCCCGTCAATGGAAGCTATCCAATCTCCATAAAGGCGGGCCCAAGTATCCTTCTCGGGATATCTGCAGAGGAGGTACAGACCGGTGATACGATCGTGATCCAGGGTGTCGTTAGCGGGATATCAGGTGCGGAGAGATACCTCCTCAATCTCTCCATATATAGGCAGTTGGACGGGAATGCGGTGTATGTTGATTACCTCAAACCCGACTCCACAGAGTTCTCGTTCGACGTCTATATCGATGGGATGAAATTTCAAGGAGGCGCTTACTCCATTGTCGTTTCCTACAGGAAGGATGGGCTGGGAATGTCCGTGAACAGCTCCCTCGGATTCACCGTCCTCGAAAAGGCGAGTATATTGATGGACACACATGACCTCGTCAGGGGCGATGTGAACAGGATATCGATCCTGCTCCTTTCAGCCCAGGGCATGGCGCTTTCGGATGAGCTGGTCACGATCGGATTTCCAAATGTCACCTGGATCCTGCCGACCTCGGGAAGGACGAACCGGACCGGGCGTGTCCTCCTCGAGGTGGATGTCCCGGTGGGATCGCCCACCGGCGGCGTCGAGATGGTGGTGGAACATCTCCCATCCGAGGGTTCACTGACCCTGGGGGAGAGGATAACGACAACCACCTATATCGTGTCCAGAACGTATCTGCAGATCGATCACCTCCCGGACACATTCGTTCTGCCTGACAGGCTCTCCTTGACCGGAAGGCTCACGGACGATTCGGGGGAGGGGATCGTAGGGGAGGGGATGATCGAGGTGTCGATAAACGGATATGATCTCACCTCGATAGATACCGGAACCGGGGGCTGGTTCAACCTGACCCACACCATATCGCCCTATACGAGGTTGGGGCCAGGCGATCTGAGGGTGGGCTTCTACGATGTCAGCGACGAGAGGTCCGGACACTATCTGCCCGTGGAGATATCCTCGAACATAGAGATATTCACATCGACATATTTCGTCCACGTATGGGATGAGAGGGATGGAAATGTGACCATTCACATCTCCCTTGGAGGGTATGGGGGAAAGAGGATCGACGGGGCGCCCGTTGAGGTGGGCGTTGGTTCTGAGTTCCGGACCGTATATACCGATGGATATGGAAATGTCTCGATCGACCTGGGGCCGCTGGAAGGCGGCACGCGGGTCACTATGGTGTTCTCCGGGGATCCGGGAAGGTACCTCCGTCCGTCGTGGGGCAACATGACCATATCACATGAGGAGGAGGCAACTGAAAATAAACTGATGTTCACCCTAACGATCGTCGTGGGGTCGATACTATTGCTCGGATGTGTCTATCTTGCTGTAAGGATCATGGCGATCAAAAGGAGGGTCGATACACAGAAGGTTCGGGAGAAGGGGCGCAGGTCAATGTACCAGTACGAACCCGATAACATGGCCCAGAAGGTTGTGGTGGACACATACAGGAACATCATGGAACGAATGGGTGATCGTGGATATCCAAGGGATGAGAGCGCGACCCCCACGGAGTACATCTCCGCAATTCAGGACCTCAACAGGATGGGCGATGTGGCGGACCTGGATGTTCTGACCAGTCTCTTCCAGGAGGCCCGATATTCCGATCACCAGTTGAGGTCCGATTCGATAAACAGGGCGAAAGGGCTCGAGAAGAGGCTTATTGGCAGCATAGACCAGATGGAGGAGAGGGAAAGCGAACAGGTGGGCGTGAAAACCCTTTCCGCGAAAGAGGACAGGGGCGATATCTGGAAGATGAGGTCGGATCCAGAGATGGACCTCATGGAGCTTCTGGGCTCCAAGGAGGTGGGAGTATGAGGTCCCGCATTCCAGCCGTTCTCACGATGGTCATGATGGCATCTCTTATTGTCAGCGCCGTCCTGCTGGTAATGACATCCGGGGAAGGGGCCTATACCAGCTACGATGGGTCCTGGCAGGGCCTCTCCGACCTGAGGGGCCATCTCGATGATGAGGGATATGACGTGGAGGTTCTCATATCATCAAGCACCCTTCTCCTCTCGGAGGAGGATCCCGAGAGGACGATATTCCTCTCCCTTGGGCCGGAAAGGGCCTACACCCTGACCGAGATGCATGCGATCGATTCATTCCACAGTCGAGGGGGCAGATTGATACTGGCAGATGATACGGGTGAGATGGGTCCCCTGGCAGAGAGGTTCGATGTCGGTTTCCCGTCCGGACAGCTGTACGATGAGAACTTCCAGACGAACCCATCGTTCGTCAGGGTAGATGTGAACCTGGCGGACCAGTTCTCCGGGACGCTGCTCCTGAACAAGCCCTCGTACCTGATCCATTCGGGAGGCAGGGTCATTGCAAAGAGCGGCGGGTCCGCCTGGGTTGACAGGAACGGCAACGGTCTGAGGGATCTGGACAACTCCACTTCGGTAGAACCTCTTGGAGAGAAGACCATAGCGGTGATAATGGATCCCGATTTTCTCTTCCTGGGAGGTGGATGCGCGGTATTCATATCGGACCCCTCATTGTTCCTGAACGAGATGATCCACCAGGAGGACAACATGGAGTTCATATCCTCTCTCATCTCCTACCTCCTGCCGGATGGCGGCACCATCGTCATCGACGATGGTGTACATCAGATGGATGGGGTGTCTTCCGTGTTCCAGAGGGGGGTGTTGGGCCTCGTGTTCCTGCTGAGCGATGTGAACATGAAGATCATAGTGGGCTCCATGGCCGTGATAGTCATATCGACATTCGTCTACCTGTTCGATCCGCCGGAGAGATTGGCACACATCTGTCTGCTCGATAGAACCGGCCTTGCCGAGCTGGCCGAGCTGAACCTTACAAGGCAGGACACTATCGAGATCAAGAAGATAATCCTCGACCGTGTCAGGGTCAGGAACAGCCTGAGCGTCGAGGATTTCTCAAAGCTCGGCTGGGGCGACGTCCGTAAGATGATCGACGATGATCGGCTATACCGCTTTGTCAGGTCCAACAAGAACTTCACCGTGGAACAGCTGGAGAGGATATTGGTGGAGGTGACCAGATGGGGCGGGTGAGCGTCTTCTCCAGAAAAGCGATGGGATACGGCGCGGCGACCCTCACCTTGTTCATACTCTCGCTGGTCCTCTCCTCGGGGCTGTTCCTCATGATCTCGTTGATAGGAATGGCGGTGATACTCCTGTCTCTCTCCTTCATACCCAGGAGGCCCGAGGTTACCAGGTATATGGACACTGACCTGCTACATGAAGGTGATGAGGTCGACGTGGAACTGAAGGTGCAGGGAAAAGGCGGGCTGGGCCAGGTGGAGGTACTTGACAGGCTCTCTCCCTCCCTCAGGATCCAGGGCGGAAACAACCATGCGTTCCTCCCTCCCGGGGACCGGGAGGTCAGGTACACCTTCGGATCTCCACTGAGGGGATATCACGATATCGGGCCCACGCATGTGAGAAGGTGGGACCCGCTGTGGTTCTGGTACCGCGAGGGAGAATACGGGGAGAAGAGGCGGATCACAACATTTCCCGGGAGGGCCTCGGCGGACATGAGGCAGATGCTGAAAGGCCCCAATAAACAGAGGCCAGGTGATATGCACCTGAGGCGGGTTGGGCCCGGAAAGGAGTTCTACTCCATCCGCGACTACGTGACCACCGACCCGTTCCATACGATAAACTGGAAGGCGTATGCAAGGACCCGAAAACTCAAGGTGAACCAGTACGAGGCGGAATCGGTGACCGATCTGATGTTCATACTCGACTCAAGGATGGTCACCAGGGCGGGGACGATGATCGAGAACCCCCTTGAGAGGTCTATCAGGTTCTGCGCCTCTTTGGGAGACCTCTACCTCACCACCTCGAACAGGGTGGGCCTGATCAACTACAGCTCATCTGTCAATGTTCTCAAAACCGGGGGAGGTACCAACCACCTGACGAAACTGCTCCACTCCCTGACCGACATCACACCTTCAGGATATCATACGCTGGGGGCAACGGTCAACTATTCACTTCCATATATCCCCCCCGATTCCAGGGTGATCGTGCTCTCCCCCCTGTCCGAGGACCCCACCGTCAAGGAGGCGGTCAAGAAACTGCTTGCACGTGGGCATAACGTCGTTATCGTGTCCCCCTCGGGGGTCGAGTTCGAAAGGAGCGTGCTCAAGGGTATGATCACGCCCAGATATCTCCTTAAAAAACTTTCAAGGATCAATTTGATCGATGATCTCAGGAGCATGGGGGCCAGGGTGCTTGATTGGCCTCCGGAAAAGGACGTTCTGTGGGCAGTTCAGGAGGTGCTCTCATGGGATTGAGGATACGTTTTCTTCCCTTTCTCTTCCTTGGAGGATATGCAATATGCATCTGGCAGATGTTCCCCATATTCATGGATATTTCCACCTGGATATACGAGGGCCTGAGGGTGCCCTATATCGGGTGGGCCCTTCTGGGGGCCGCGATCGGGATCTTGTACTATCGGTTCGGGGAAGTTCTGAGGAAACGGATCAAGAACCCGATGAACAAGCTTGGCCTTGGCCTGGTGCTCTGGCTTGGAGCTTCGATCCTGGTATCCGTTGCCCTCGGCGAGGGCGACCTGCAGGATAGGGTCCTGAACAGCGGCCTGATAAGGGCGTGGTTCGTGGCGATGTTCGGGATAT
>JAUVCY010000304.1 GCA_030595585.1 Thermoplasmatota archaeon | reverse complement strand
CGGTTATGTTTTAATGGGATGCCGACATTCGTTGCGACGATATCATGGCTGTAATTGGCATCCGGAGAGAATCCAAGAATCGATGGGAGAGGCGGACTCCCCTGACCCCGCAGCACGTTGGAAGGCTCGGGAACGATCACGGCATAGAGTTTCTGGTCCAGCCGTCGGATCTGCGGATCTTCCCCGACGATGACTACAGGGAGATGGGGGCCAAGATAACAGAGGACCTCTCACCCTGCGACATCATCCTGGGGGTCAAGGAGGTTCCCATCCACGAGATCCTCCAGGGCAAGACCTACATGTTCTTCTCACACACCATCAAGGGACAGGCCCAGAACATGGAGATGCTGTCCAAACTGATGGAGAACGGGACCACCCTGATAGACTACGAGAAGATCACGGACGAGCAGGGCAGGAGGCTGGTCTTCTTCGGTTGGCACGCCGGCGTGGCGGGGATGATAGATGCCCTGTGGACGCTCGGCAGAAGGCTGGAATGGGAAGGTATCAGAAACCCTTTCTCATCCATCATGCCTGCACATGAATATCACTCACTGCCCGAGGCCAGGGAGCAGATCGCGTCCGTGGGCCGCAGCATCGCCACCTACGGCGTACCCTACGCCCTCAGGCCGCTGGTGTTCGGGATAGCTGGCTATGGCAACGTGGCGAAGGGGGCCCAGGAGATCCTCGACCTCCTCCCCACCGTCGAGGTGAGCCCGGAGGAGCTCCCCAACCTCAGCAGGAGGTCGGATACGGGCCACCACATCTACAAGGTGGTCTTCAAGGAGAACCACATGGTGGAGAGGGAGGACACGTCAAAGCCATTTGACCTCCAGGACTATTACCAGCACCCGGAGGGATACAGGCCGACGTTCATCAGGCACGTCCCGTACCTCACCGCTCTGATGAACTGCATATACTGGGACTCCCGCTACCCTAGATTGATCACAAAGGAGCAGATGAAGACGCTCTATTCGGATACGAAGCCCCCGCTTCTCAGGGTGATAGGGGACATAAGCTGCGATCCGGAAGGGGCCATAGAGGCCACTCTGAGTACCACCACCCCGGCCTCTCCCGTGTACGTTTACGACCCCTGGGAGGACACCATCTCCTATGGGTGGAAGGGGACAGGGCCGGTGATCCTGGCCGTGGACAACCTCCCCTGCGAGATATCGCTTGAATCATCCCAGCACTTCGGGGAGAGCCTCAGGGAATTTCTCCCTTTCCTGGCCAATGCGGATATGGACAGCTCATTCGAGGACCTGAAGGTTCCCGGCCCCCTGATGAGCGGGATGATACTTTTCAAAGGGGAGCTGACCGGCTCGTTCAAATACATAAGAGAATACATGGGAGATCGATAGGATGAAGAAGGTATTGGTTTTTGGAGCCGGGCTGGTGGCAAAGCCGCTGGTTCGATATCTGCTGGACAAGGCGAACTACGAGGTCACCGTGGCGACCAGGACGATCAGGAAAGCAGAGACGATCGTTGACGGCCACAATAACGGGGTCTCCGTGGCATTTGACATCCAAAAGGATGAGAACCTGCTTGACCTGGTAATGGAGCACGATCTGGCGGTCTCACTGCTCCCTTACACCTATCACGTCGATATCGCCAAAGCGGCGATCAAGGCGGGGATCAACATGGTCACCACCTCCTACGTAAGCGATGGGATGAGGGCGCTTGACGCCGAGGCAAAGGACGCGGGGATACTCCTCCTGAACGAGATGGGATTGGACCCGGGGATCGACCACATGGAGGCCCAGAGGGTGATCGATGAGGTCCATAAGGAGGGAGGTCGGATCAAGGGTTTCATCTCCTACTGCGGCGGCCTGCCTGCCCCCGAGGCCAACACCAATCCCTGGGGATACAAGTTCTCCTGGAGCCCCAGGGGAGTGGTATTGGCAAGCAAGAACTCGGCCAGGTTCAAAAAGGACGGGACGATCATGGAGGTCCCGGGCTCCGAACTGTTCGCACATTACGATAATATTGATATCCCGGGGATGGGGACGTTCGAGGGGTACCCCAACAGGGACAGCGTACCTTACGCGGAGATCTACGGGATCGACGATACGGATACCATTCTCAGGGGTACGCTCAGGAACGTGGGCTGGTGCGACTCCTGGAAGGGGCTCCACGACATAGGGATCCTCAACGAGGACCCTGTGAAAGGGAAGACCTATCGGGATATGATGGATGCGTTGATCCCCGGAGATGAGAAACTGGAGGATCGCATCCTCCGAACCATCGACACCAGGAAGAACGACACCGCCCTGTCCAACTATCAATGGCTCGGACTGCTCTCGGATGACAGGATCGAGGACCGGGGCAGCACGATGGACTCCCTTTCGGACCTTCTGGAGAGGAAGCTGGGATACGCACCGGGAGAGAGGGACATGATCATCCTTCAGCACACCTTCATCACGGAGATGCCTGAAGGCGAGAAGACCCTGACGTCCACCCTGATAGATCACGGCATACCCGGAGGGGACTCCTCCATGTCAAGGACGGTTGGACTGCCCGCTGCGATCGGCGCGGAGCTGATATTGAACAGGGCACTTGGGAGCATCAAGGGCGTTCAGATACCTATCCTCCCGGAGATCTACGTTCCGGCTCTTGAGAGGCTGCAAAAGGAGAAGATCGGATTCGATACCGGTTGATACCTGTTATAGTACCGTTTTATATAGAGCATTGAAGATGCCCTCTCTGAGTTCCCATGACGACCGACGCAGATAAGGAAAGCCAGGCCGCAGAGAATGTCTCCGGGGGATTCCATCCCATCCACTCAGCATCACAGCTGTACAAGAAATTTCCAAAGGTCTACTGGATCGTTCTCTCCTTTGAACTACTGGAAAGAGGCGCATATTATTCGATGAT
>JAUVCY010000086.1 GCA_030595585.1 Thermoplasmatota archaeon | reverse complement strand
CATACCGTTTCGCTTCGGCCTGATCATGGCGGCCATGCTGCTCCTTGGGATGTTCGGTGGAGAGCTCGCCAGGATGGCCGATCGGAACGATGATATCATGCTTGAGGGGATCTCCAATTCCATACGGGAGGCAGCAGACCTGCTCCTATCGGGTCCGGGAGACACCATGCTGACCATAGATCTCGGGATGGGGGCGAACGGGTCCGCCATCTCCCTTCCCCCCCGGCTGGACGGGGAGACATACTCCATACACGTCCTTCCAGACCTGTTGTATATCGAGGGCGGAGGAGAAAAGGTGATCTCCCTTCAGGGCGTAACGCTTATCCCCTCCTTTCCACCCGCGAACGATAGGGTCGCAAACCTGACGGCCCTGAGGGAGATGGGACGGCGGGCGGGAGGTTTCACGGTCGAGACCCCTTGCGCCCTGTACCTCATCAAGGTAGAGGTGGACGGCCAACCGGTCCTCTTTATCCATCCTGGGCCATACAGCCGATGCGCCATTATGGATGACGAGAGGATACGGGAACTGATCCACATCGTGGACTGTGATCCCCCACCGCTGGAGGGCCATCTTGGAGAGTTGAACCTTGTGATCAGGCGAGGGGCGACACTATTTCCGGGTTACATGCTTCTGGACCCACTGGACCCACTGATGTCGGAAGGATGGTGCCCCCTGCCCATCATCCTCCCCTCCGGGACGGTCCCTCCTGATAGATATGAAAATGTACTGTCGGACGGGGATGAGCTGTTCATCAGCCATCAGATAGTGAAGGGTGTCGATGGAACCTCATCTGTGGCCCTCGTTCTCGTATGATAATGGAAACCTTCTCTTGAGGGGGGTAGCCTTAATTATCTCCTTGTTCATCCCGCAATCGGCTCTCGGATGGAGTGATCGGATGAGGAGTATCTATGTTATATCGGCCATGATAGTACTGCTTTTATCTGCAGTCCCAATATCATGGATAGATGATAACGGCGCGGTTTCGGCGCTTATCAGTCACTCTCCGATCTTTATCGACGGCAACTCCCAGCTGGATTCAAAGGCCTCATCCGAGGGATGGTCGGGAAGCGGGACGGAGTCGAGCCCGTATATGATCCAGAACTACGATATCCCGGCAACCACCTGGGCGATAAGGGTATACAATACGGACAGGCACCTTGTGATCTACAACTGCCACGGGCGTGATGGAACGAGGTCCGGCATACTCCTCAAGAATGTCAGGAACGCCTCGGTCCTGGATTCAAGGTGGACGGTGAACGATGAATACGGCATCCACCTTCAGGACTGCGAGAACGTTGTGGTGGATGGCAACCGCTTCGATGCCACGATGGTGATGGTGAACAACTACAACCACATCGTCCTGGAGAGGTCCACAAAATGCAGGGTTTCCAATAATACCGTCGTGTTCAGCCAGAACGACGGCATCCAGCTGATGGACCACTCCGAATACAACGTTGTGGAGAACAACTTCTGCAAGAACATGTGGAAGGCGATCTACGTCAACTCCGAGCACAATATGATAAGGTACAACACCGGCGACTCCAACTCATACGGCGTGTATCTGGAGAAGGCCAACAACACGGTTATGAACAACTCCATGTTCTTCAACGCCTACGGGCTTTACTGCTACTTCGCCGGTTACAATCTCCTGTACAACAACACGTGCCAGAGGAACTACGTCGGGATATACGTCAACTTCGCACATGATCAGGAGATCAGGGACAACCTGCTTCTCAAGAACGGCAATTACGGCGTATACATCTACGCGGACCTTGACGCGAACAACCGGGTCTTCAGGAACAACTTCTTCTACAATAACAACTCCGGGGCCAGCTTCGATCCGGCCAGGGTCCAGTGCAAGGACCGTTTCGGCGGGAACCAGTGGAACGACACGGAGGGTGGGGGAAATTTCTGGTGGGATTGGAGGGGGCCCGATAACGATGAGGATGGGATCGTCGACGATCCGTACCCCATTGCAGGAGCTGCGGTCTACGACCACCACCCGCTGACCACCAGCGATATTCCCGATACGTCCCAGCCTCCGCAGGACCTCAATGCCGTAGGGGGGCCGGATTTCATCAACATCAGCTGGAACCCTCCCCCATATTCCTCGACGGTAACGATCAACACGTACCGGGTCTACAGGGGGCTCCGGGCCGGCGGGGAATCGGAGTACATCAACCTCGATGGTAACGATACGTTCTTCATGAACTACGAGGTCACGGAGGGAGATCGATATTACTACTACATCACGGCGATCACCGATATAGGCGAGAGCAACAGGTCCACAAGGGTCTCCGCGGTCCCGGACAGCATTGCGCCGACCGTGGTGATCAAGACGGGGAACGACCTCTATACGAACGACGAGTGGTTCAGGATATTCTGGGCCGGCAACGACAACGTGGGGATCACCACCTACGAGGTCTCCCTGGACGGCAAAGACCCTCTTGACATAGGAAAAGTAAGCGAGTACACTTTTGGGGGCCTGAATGAAGGGGAGCACTACTTTGTCGTGACCGCGTACGACGAGGGGTTGAATTCGGGAACGGACAGCATCACGTTCCACGTCGACCTTACCGACCCCTGGATAATTATCACCGGGCCCTCCATAGAACCTGGGGCCACCGTGAACATCACCTCCTTTGACCTCACGTGGATCGGGGGGGACTACCACAGCGGGATCTCGTTCTTCCAGGCAAGGGCGTTCGGCGGGGATTGGACGTCTCTGGGAATGGAGATGGAGTATCATGTGGAGTGCGTGAACGATGAGTGGCACATTCCGACCGTAAGGGCGGTGGACCTCGCAGGCAATACGGCCGAGGCGTCCCTCGCATTCTACGTTGATCTGGTGCCTCCCGAGGTGGAGTTCATCGAACTTGAGAGATACTATTTCGGCACTACCGAGCTCTACCTGAACTGGACATACAGGGATGCCCATGCCGGCCTGGACACGCTGGAGATCAGGGTCGATAATGGGGATTGGGAGGATATCGGCCTGACGGACAACATGACGTTGACCAACCTCTCTGAGGGAGAGCACACGGCATACATAAGGGCCTGGGACCTGGCGGGGAACTCCCGCCTGGACCAGACGTCGTTCGTGATGGACATATCCAGCCCGGAGCTGGAGATAACGTCACCTGTGGAGTTTCTGCTCAACAACTCAATGGTGGAGATGGCATGGCAGGGCGTCGACGCGTATTCGCCCATGGAGAGATACGGGATCAGGGTCGATGGTGGACCCTGGCAGTGGGTAGGGCCCAATACCTCCTGGATCTACACGGAGCTCGAAGAAGGGTTGCACCTGGTCGAGGTGCGGGGGTTTGACACCGCAGGGAACGGTGCCACGGTCAATACGACCCTGTACGTCGACACGCAGTTCCCTCACGTTCTGGCCCACGAACCAGAGGGGAACAGGGTGGAGTCCAACGGGTCGATCTCCATCACATTCTCGGAGCGGATGGACCCCTCCACCGTGGATGTCAAGATCCGCGGTATATCCGTGGACCTGATATGGTCCGAAAACACCGTCCACTACACCCCTTCCAATCCCCTGACCAAGGGAAGCACCTACGACGTCCTGGTCGTGGGCTTCGACCTTGCCGGAAACGAGATGACCCCTTTCTCGTGGACCTTCAGGGTGGAGGAGGAGGATTTCACGGAGGTGAGCTTTTTCATAGGCATGGTGGTGGATGAGAAGGGACGGCCCATTGAGGACGCAGGCATATCGGTGAACATCACCACTTTTACAAGAACTGACGAGAACGGATATTTCAGGCTCGAGGTCGCGCCCGGGCTCCACACCCTCACCATTGCCAAGGATGATTTCTTCATGATCTCCATGAACGGTTACGTGGAGAACGGGGAGACGAAGAACCTGGGCGAGATAGAGATGGAGAGCCGCTTCCCCGAAGTGGAGGAAAAGGAGAGCCGCCTGGGATATATTATTGCCGCAGGCCTTGTGGTTCTATTCCTTGTGGCCATTGTCGTGATCCTATCCCTGGTTCTGAAGCAGAGGTTCAGGGAGTATCCGATCTTCATTGAGGACGAGGGGTGGATGAGGATGTATCCACATAGAAAATGATCTACTCCTCCCAGTCCACTGTATCGTCATCGAACTCATCGTATTCGGATAGTTCGAACTCGTCATCCTCAGGGTCACTATCTTCGAGATCACCATCCTCGTCCGACCTATCCTTGAGTGGAAGCGCCTCCCTCGGCCTGGGGAGGTCCTCAACGTCATCTTCGAGGTCACTATCTGAGCCGATACCTCGGCGAGGGTTAGATGAAACATCTGTTTCATCGCTACCGAGAAGGTTAGACGAATCCTCCGATTCGTCGTCATCTTCGGAGAGCATTTCCAGGGATGCCAGCCTGATCCGGACCTTTTCCAGGTTCCTTACGGCATGCCTGTGGCGGGGATCCAGATCGACGGCCCTCATGAACAGATCGTGAGCCTCAAGGAACAGCTCATCCTTCATCAGGGCCAATCCCTTCAGGTTCAGGGCATGGACGTCGTCCGGGTACTTTATCAGCACCTTGTCTATCACGAACCTCGCCTCCCCGTGCCTCCCTCCTGCAAGTATCAGGGCGGCCTTGTTCGTGAGGGCAAAGGGGTCCTCGGGTGATATCCTCAGGGCATCATCAAAGCATTTCATGGCATCCTTGATCTTGCCCAGTTTGTAATATGAAAGCCCAAGGTTGTTCCAGGCCTGGGCGTCCCCCGGGGCCTTCTTAACGGCCTTCCTGTAGTGATCTATGGAGACCAGGTACTCGCCCCTGGAAAAATGGTATACGCCCTTGTTGAAGGACCCCCTGTTGCTCAACAGACCCAATCGACCACCTCACACCTCATCGACCCTTCTCCTTATGAACCTCTCTATCCTGTCAAATGCGTCCTCGAGTACCCCCTCCTGGGGGAGGATAACTATTCTGAAATGGTCCTTCCCGTACAGTTTCCCGAATCCGGAGCCGAACACCGTCAGCACCTTTTCCGAATGGAGCAGGTCCAGTGCGAACTCCTTATCGTCCTTCCAGGGGCCCTGTTCAAGGCACTCTATCTTCGGGAACATGTAGAAGGCCCCCCCAATGTTCTGGCAGGATAATCCATCGATCTGGTTGAGGCGCCTGTAGGAGAGGTCACGCCGTCTCCTCAGCTTCTCCATGGTCTCCCTAATGTGGCCCCTGGGGCCCATCAAAGCTGCCAGATAACCGTATTCCGTGATGGAGTTGGCGCAGAGCCTTGACCTGCACTGCCTCATGATGCCGTCCCGTATATCGGCAAGGTCGCCCCTGGGGTCGCTGATGGCCAGATATCCGATCCTCCATCCGGGGGCCAGATATATCTTGGAGATCCCGTTGAGCACTATCATGGGGACCTCTCCGCTGTATCGGGATGTGGGGGCCGTCTCCTCGTCGAAGGTCATCAGGTTGTAGATCTCGTCGGAGATGATGAATATCCCCGGATGCTCTGCTACGAGGTCGCACACCTCCTTGAGGGACTTGCCACTATAGAGGGCTCCCGTGGGATTGTTTGGGTTGATTATGGCAATGGCCTTTGTTCTGCCGGTTATCTTGCTCCTGATGTCCTCCACGTCCGGGACCCATCCCTCCTCCTCTATCGTCCGGTATTCCACCGCCTTTGCGCCCATCATCTCGACGTATGTGTTGTAAGGGGGATAGGATGGGCCAGGGATCAAAACCTCGTCCCCGGGCTCCAGTGCAGCGTAGAAGATAAGCTGAAGTGCCTCAGTGACCCCATTGGTAACGACGATATCATCCACGGTGATATTGGTGCCCCTGGAAGCCTCGTCCGCAACGATCGCATCAAGCATCTCGGGATATCCGGTCGAGGGCGAATACCCGTTCATGCCCCTGTTCATGGCATCGGTGACCGCGTCCTTTATGAACTGGGGCGTGTCGAAATCGTACTTGTTCGGGTCGCCAATGTTCAACTTGAGTATTTGATGACCCTGTTTTTCCAGCTCCAACGCCGGGAGGACGATATCCCTGATGGCATATTCTATCTCGAGAGAACGGGGGTTTCCGGGTATCTTGACCAAGGTGCTCACCCGGGGGAGAATGGATGAGCCAATATAAGAATGAACGCCTTGGAAAGGTTATTTATAAGGGTTCCAATATGACAAAAAAGTTCACAGAATACATACAGGTGGTACATTGCCAGCCCCACGACAGGATGAAGAATACGTAAGGGTCAAGCTCCCCAACAGAAAGCTCGGAGACATATTCGGAGTTATAGAGCAGGCCATGGGCGGGGGACACCTGAAGCTATTCTGCCAGGATGGCTCCATTCGGATGGGCCGCATCCGGGGGAAGCTCAAGAAGAGGATGTGGATGCGCGAGGGGGACCTCGTCATCCTGAGGCCCTGGGAGTTCCAGGACGAAAAGGCCGACGTCCTCTACCGATACACGCACATTCAAGCACAGAACATGATCAGAAGGGGCCTGGTCCCCAAGATCCTCGAATCCTTCTTCTGAGGAAAGATATTTTACCTACCCGTTCTCTATGGCCTCGTGAGCCAGAAGGATATCTACGATATAGTCGAGGAGAAGTTCGACAAGAAGTGGAAACGGGCGAAGCTCCTCATCGATGCAGACAGGTTCAAGACCTACGATGAGGTGTTCGACCACCAGAACCTCGACCACATCTACAAGCTGATGACGAGAGGGGATATCGACAGGCTAATCTGCCCCATATCGACTGGAAAGGAGGCGAACGTTTACAGGGCCACCACCAAAAAAGGGGAAGAGGTGGCGGTCAAGATATTCCGGACGTCCACATCCACGTTCAAATCGTTCCTTCAGTACATCGACGGGGACCAGAGGTTCAAGAGGATCGACCGGTCCCACAGAGGCGTTATCAATACGTGGGCCAGGAAGGAGTTCATGAACCTGGACACTTTCTATAACAAGAAGATACACGTACCCAAGCCAAGGGCATGCTTTCGCAATATCATCGTTATGGACTACATCGAATACGAGGGGAAGCCCGCGCCCCAGATCAGGGTGCTTGATGCGGAGATGGACGAGTGGGAGGAGATGTGGGCCGATGTGCTCAAGATGGTCAGGACGGCCTATGAGAAATGCAGCCTGATCCACTCGGACCTCTCGGAGTACAATATATTGTACACCGGGTCACCTGTTTACATCGACATGGGTCAATCGGTGGACAAGAGGCACCCCCACGCCGAGGAGTTCCTCAGAAGAGACCTCAATGTCATTACGCATTTCTTCGATAA
>JAUVCY010000144.1 GCA_030595585.1 Thermoplasmatota archaeon | reverse complement strand
CCCGCAATGCCCCCTGAGCCGGCCGATATGGCAGGCCCTGAACCTCCGATGGCACCAGCACCTGAGGTCCCACAGCCGGCTCCTATGCCGGAACAGCCGGGAACCGTACCAGGTATGGGACAGGTTCCGCCAGCAGGTGAGGCACCTCCAACCTACCTGCCACCAACAGAGTAGGCAGCTTGATATAGTGAGATGACGGGGGCCCTTTTTGGGCCCCATTTTTTATTTTGATTTCAGTCATTATCTAAGCATAAAAATAAAAAAATATCAATTGATGAGATATAATGGTCCATCATCTTTCCTCACCGAAGATGAACGCAATCATCGGAGGTGATCCTGATCATATCAAGGCCCTGTTTCACCATGATCGCCCCCGTTTCATCTATACCGAGGGCCGACCCCCTGATGGTGTCATCGATCATCTCTATCCTGACATTCCTCCCGATGGTCTCGCATCGGTCGGACCACTCCTCCAGCAGCTGTGGGCCCGCTCCCTGGAGAAAACCATGATAATGAAGGTCCAGAAAGGCCAGAAGGTTCCTTAACAGCTCCCCCCGGTCCAGATCCGAGCCGGCAGCCTCTGAGAGGCTTATGGACTTCTTCCTTATGTCATGGGAGAGCTTATCTACGGGGTTGTTGACATTTATACCGATGCCGATGATCACGTATTCCATTTTGGCATCCTTTCCACTGGTCTGTGTGAGGACACCGGCAACCTTCTTCCCATCAACAAGCACGTCATTTGGCCATTTCACCGATGTCTCGACGAGATAGGTTGCGGATATCGCCTTGGAGATCGCCAAGCTGGAGATCAGGGGCAGGGTCGAAAGTTCCTCGCGTCCCACATTGGGCCTCAGGACGATGGAGAGATACAGGCCCCCCTCCGAAGATTCCCATTTCCGTCCCGATCTTCCCATTCCCTTCGTCTGTTTGTTGGATACAACGACCGTCCCTTCCTCGCCTCCTGAAAGGGCGATCTCCTTTGCCAGCTCGTTTGTGGATCCCACAACACCATGGAAATTGATGATATTGCCTATGATCCCCGTCCGGAGCCCTTTGATGCTTTTAGAATCAAGCGGAAGCCGCGCCTCTTTACTCACCACTAATCACCCCATCGTGTTCCCGATCACATTATCGCACTCATCAGGTCGATATCGTTGATCAAACCGAAGAGCTTATCATCAGTGCCCATAACGGGCATCTGGTCAAAATCCTTCAGCCTCAGAAGTTTTGCCGCCTCGTATACAGGTGCCCGTTTGTATATGGTGATCGGTTTTTTGGACATGAGGTCCTTCACCGGATCTGTAGGGAGCTCTATCTTGGCCTCCTGGTAATAGAGGTTCATGACGTTTCGAAGGCCTTCCCATGTCCATGCGTCCTCATCCGGAGAGATCCCAAGGGTGGTCAGGGAGATCTTCTCCTCCAGCCTCTCCACATTGAAGAGGTCCCTGTCTGTTATTATACCGCAGAGCTTGCCCTCCTCGTCCAGAACCGCCATTGCGTAAACCTTGGAGAGGTTCATCATGGTCGCCGCAACCCTGATGGGGGTATTGTAGTATATGCAAACCGGTTGGTCCCTGAGAAACTCCTCAACGGGGGTTTTCATCTTTTTTTTCTCGATAACGCTGAGCATGTCCGAAGGTGTGACCAGGCCCACCAATACACCTTTCTTGACGACTGGCAGCCTTCTCACGTTCTGGCTCCACATGATGCTGGCAGCTTTCTCCACAGGCGATGTTGGGGATATCGTGGGCACGTTCCACTCCATGATCACTGCGATCTGCTCCTCGCCCGGGTTCTGGAAAATGTCCTTTCTGGTGATGATCCCCTGCACCTTACCCTCCCCGTCCACAACGGGCATCCCTGTCCTCTTTGCCTTCACGAGCCTGGCGAGCACATCCTGCCTTGTCGTGGGGAGCTCAGAGGTTATTGGATCCTTGATCATTATCTCGGAAACGTTCATGATTACACCTCCTCAAAGGACAGGTGACCAATACATGGATAGATATTAAATGGTTTTGAGATAAGCGGGGAAAGAGATTTTAACCATCTCACGACCTAGACCCTTTGAGTACAACCTGGACCGGTGAAGAGTAGATCATCCCGGCCGGTGCGCCTGACGATATGGGAAAAGGGGTCTTGTCTCCATTTATCATCATCTGGCCTTCTAACCACGGATAGCAATGGGGCATCTCCCGGATCAGGCCAACCTCCCTCCCACCATCTGGTGGCCGGTGAGATCATCTCCCCGAGGCGGGATCCGCCGATAAATGATCCTGCTGCCATCTCGAACACCTCCCTTGCAGGGTCAGATCCACGGTCGCCGCTCCTGTGCAGCAGGTTCCAGGCACATTTCATCTCGGAGAAGATATCCTGAACACAGGTCATTGAGTTATCCGTTCCAAGTCCCAATCTCAACCCCTCCTCTAGCATATCATCAAGCGGCACGTCCAGGCCGAATGCCAGGTTCGACCTGGGGCACACCGCCACGGGAATGGACTCCCGAGAAAGCGCGTTCCAATCCTCTCTCGTTCCTTTGATCATGTGTATCACCAGGTCAGGTTCAAGGCTGGTGATCAGGTCAATATCATCCCTGAAGCCCTCGGATGCGTGGACCGCGAAGATCTTATCATGCCCACGTGCCAGTTCCCTGGTATCATCAAGATCATCCGTGATCGACGGGATCCCAAGACCATCGGAGAGCTCAAGGAGCTCGGTGACGTCTTCCCCCCGAGTGGGCCTACCAAGCCCTATAACGCGCATATTGTGCCTCGCGGTTGCCTCATGCAGGGCGTTCATCCCAACCTTTCCTCCCTCCCGAAAATCCAATGCCTCTGTCACGCCCGGCTGAAGCTCCATGATCGAGTTGGATATGGAACCCACGATCTCCTCGTAGGTTGCCTGTTCCAGTTTTCTATGCTTGTAACCTCCCGGGAATACAGCTTCTTCAAGGGTTGGCGGAACCGCTCCCCGGGCAAGATGATCGCCCATGTGGGTGTGAAGGTCGATGAGGCCAGGGATGATGATACCCTCGATATGACGACAATCCCCTTCAACTTCCGGCCTTTCACCTTCCGAGACCGTATGGATCAACCCTTTTTCTATGTGTATCCACCCTTCCCTCAGGCCCTCGGGATAGAGGATGTCACCGCTCAGAAGCAGGTTGCCCATATAGGGTTCAGAACACAATAACAATAAATGGTTTTCCCAGGTGTTGCCCCCTCAAACATATAATAGGTTAAAATGTGAAGATATTGATACACCCCATGCAGGTGGTCCAGACGGGAACTGGTTACAGGATATCCTCTTGGTCCCTGCGTCGCAAATGGTGTGGATCCGATGGTAGGAAAGGATGCAAGGGCGATGCTCATGGAAAGGGAGATGGTCATCTTCGACCTGGATGGGACGCTGTACGATCTCCAGGTGGACTGGGCCGGATTGAAGGGTGAGTTCCATGAGCTGATCGGCGGTGAGTTCGACGTGGAGGGGAGATACATAATGTCCGCCTACCGATCCGTGAAAGAGAGGGATGACCTGAAAAGAAGGATGCTGGGACTGCAGGCAGAATATGAACTGTCACATATCGATGATAGCAGCAGAGTGGAGTCGGGGATCGCCTGTGCGGAGTGGAGGTTGAAAAGGGGATTAAGGTGTTCCATATTCTCCATGAATACGGAGAGGGCCGTGAACCAACTGATCGGCGGCCTGGGTTTCAGTCCGGTCATCACCATAGATAGTGTAAAAATGCCAAAACCCTCCCCGGAAGGTCTTATTAGGCTGATGGACATGATAGGGATCAAGGGTGATGACCTCCTCTTTGTTGGAAATAGCGATAAAGATGCGGGATCGGCAGCTGGGGCCGGGATAGATCATATCGATGTCCGGGAGATAGATCAGGAGTGGTTCAAATGAACGTTGCGTTGAACCGTATGTTCGTTGATGAGGAGATAAAGAGGGCAGTGATAGAGGTCCTTGAAAGCGGTTGGTACGTGAAGGGGCCCAAGGCAGGGGAGCTGGAGGAGCTCTTCCGTAACATTACAGGAAGTGAATTTGCGGTCAGCTGCAGCTCTGGAACGTCTGCCCTGATGCTGGCATTTGCGGCATTGGGACTGGGTCAGGGAGATGAGGTCCTGGTTCCCTCGCATACATTTGCGGCATCGGTCAACGGATTCTATCATCTGGGAGCTCGCCCGGTTTTTGTTGATATTGACCCCGAGACCTACACGATCGATGTGGAGGATATGAGGGAGAAAGTAACTGACAGGACCAGGGCAATTCTCCCTGTTCACCTGTACGGCCACCCGGCAGATATGGATCCTATAAGCGAGTTTGCCCTGGAGAGGGACCTCAAGGTCGTGTCGGATGCATGCCAATCGCACGGTGCGCTCTACCGTGGAAAGGATGTGGGGGCTATCGGCGATATCATCTGTTACTCCTTCTTCCCATCCAAGATAATCACCGTGGCAGGGGAAGGAGGAATAATAACCTGCAGGAGCGGGGAGCACCGCGACCTGATGAAGGCCCTTGCGAACCACGGTAGGTTCGAGGGTGAGAGGGACGTACATCGAATACCCGGATACAATATGAGGCTGTCCGAGGTACTGGCCGCGGCCGGGACCGTTCAGCTCAAACATATCGGTGAATGGGTGGAGAGGAGAAGGGAGATCGCCAGGGTGTACAATGAGGAGCTGGATGGACTTGGGGATATCGTAACTCCCCATGAGGCCGATTGGGCGAGCCATTCCTATTACCTTTACGTGATCAGATCGGCATCCAGGGACGCCTTGAAGGAGCACCTCGCAAAGGAGTCGATCTCATCCGGCATCCACTATCCAATACCTGTCCACAAGATGCCCTATCTGGAGGGAAACACCTCCCTTCCCGTAACGGAGCGGGTGGTGGATGAGATCCTGTCGTTGCCGATGCATCCACTTCTTGAAGAGGAGGAGCAGAAGCTGATCATAGGATCGATGAGAAGGTTCTACAAACGATAGGAGTTGTGATGGTTTGAAGATCGCCCACGTTGTATCGTACTTCCAGCCGGAATTCGGCTACGAGGAGTTCTACAGTGCTCGGGAACAGGCTGCCCTGGGCCACGAGGTACACGTGATCACCTCCGACCGAATATTCCCGTTCAATAACGTGGAGAAGATGCTCTCCGATATCGGGTCAGAGCACAGCGGGAGGTCGAGAGGGGTAGGGGTGTCCCAGGTGGAGGGGATCGTGGTCCATCGGCTGAAGACCAGATATGAGATACTGCACGACCTGATCAGGTATGATGACGTTGTATCGGAACTATCGGCGATATCCCCCGATGTGGTACACGCCCACATACCCTGGGCATACGGAAGCAGGGAGAGCGCCAGGGCGAAGGCCAGGTTGGGCTACTCGCTGATAGTTGACGAGCACGGATACTCCACCACGTACGATCAGAAGAGGACGTTCAGGAACTGGCTCCTGGACAAGGAGTACAGGTTGCTCCGGGCGCCAAGGGCAAGATACACCCTTGGGAAGGCGGACGGTGTCGTTGCGGTCTCCGAGGAAACAGAGACCTTTCTCAGGGAGTTCTACAACCAGAAAAACGTAGATATGGTCCCGCTTGGAGTTGACCACAAACGGTTCAAGCCCGATCCAGAGGCCCGGGAGAGGATCCGATCAGAGCTGGGGAT
>JAUVCY010000044.1 GCA_030595585.1 Thermoplasmatota archaeon | reverse complement strand
AAAATAGCAAATATACTGGCTTCTACAAATCTATTTATAAGATATCTTGCTACACCTTTTTGCTCATCTGTGGGCCGGTAGATCAGCTCGGTAGATCGCTCGCTTGGCATGCGAGAGGCCTCGGGTTCAAATCCCGACCGGTCCACTCACCCTTTTTTTTTTCATTAATGTTTAATTACGGGTGAGCGGACCGGTCTCACATTCGCGCAGGTGTGGGCGAATACCCCAACACGGTTAAAGTCACAACATCTACTAGAAAAAACCCTCATTGAAGGTCTCCAGACCCGGATTGAAACCTTGGGGCATCTCGAGGACGGAGACGTGCGGGGACCCTCTGAGCAATCCCTCCTCCTCGTACCTCCCTAGCAGGAACCGGAGATCTCCCTGGAACTCCCCGAAATCCCTGTGTGCGGAAATGATCATCTGATTGTCCAGTGAGCTGAGGTTGAAGAACGAAAACCCCCTGAGGTCCCTGGCGATGTCCGCCAGGACCACATCCTTATCCTTCCTGTGGAACCCATCCAGCTCTATCTGGATCACCGACATCACGCCCAGGCCAAGCCTCCTCAGGTCAGGGGTCACCATGGGATGCACCATTCCGGTCTCAAGGGCGTGGGCCTTGAACTTCGATATGGACTGTCTGTTTATCCCCAACTTCTCCGAAAGGGCCAGATGGGAGAGGCCCGGATACTGAACGATCCCCTTGAGGAGTATCCTGTCATGGTGGCTGAGGTGTTCACTCCTCTCGTGGAACATGAGATCGTGCAATCCCCCCTCGTTGGGACGTTCCAGGCCGTGGAGCCTGGCGAAGATCCCATCATATGAGAATAGATCGTGAAAGTGAAGCATCGTACAGGGCATCCACGTCGTGTGGAGATCCATCCTGAACCTCGATCTCGCCACACCGTTCTTCCACCTGCTGAAGGTGGTGTTGTAATACGTGAAGTCGGGGAATACGCCCAGGCAGAGATGGGTGTCCTGGTCCCTTGCCTTGACCATCCTGAAAGGAAAGAGGTCGTCCGAGCAGACGTTGTCCAGGTTCAGGAGGGAGATCGATGGGATGGTGGTCACCGTCAGGCTGAGGATATCCCCTCCCAACATCCACAGGGAGGGGAGATAGCCCCTCCGTATCAGACCGTCATCCTCGAACTTGGAGATGATGCCGTTGAAGGATAGGCCCATCCTCTCCGACCTCACCGACCGCCTATCTTCCATGAGATAGGGGTCCGAGAAAAGCCCCATCAGCGCCTCTATCTCCCTGTGGGACAGGTCAGGAAGGTTGGCATCTGATGTTGCGCCCCTTATCCTTTTCAAAGGTATCAGGGGAACAGATACGAGATGATATATAAAATTGTCATAAAATCCTAACAATAATTGACAAAAACTGGGCGAAAGAGAGCCACTATACACAAATTGACCGTATCAGTTCACAACCGGGCTCAGAATGGATATCCCCTTCTCCCCTATGTCGATCAGGTGCTTCTTCCTCGAGTGGTGACAGGACCTCATCTTCAGTACCTGCATGTAGAGGTGTATGTCGTGCTGATGCTCTATGGGCCCCATCTCTATGATACCGTCTGCCAGGAACATCTCCGAACCAAGGCCTCCCTTGACGTTGGACGATCTTGGGGTCTCCATGATTATGAAAGAGGTGAGGTTGTTCTCTCGAAGCTTCTTGAAGAAGTGGAACATTCTCGCCCTGAGGTTATCATTGTTGATCAGTGTGTAGAGGCCGCCCAGTGAGTCCAGGGCGAAGGTGGTGAAGTTATCACCCTCCTTGTCCTTGAAGAACTTGATCACACCATCCACCATCTCCAGGAAATCGGGTGCCTCATCTCCCTCGAACCTGCTCCTGATGTCGCTGTAGTCGGAGATCATCAGATTATCCGGCACACCGATACCCAGGGACTCCATGTTCCTGAGATGGGAGAGCGTGGTCTCCTCCACCGTCATGTACATGCCGAACTGTCCGGACTTCTCAAGGTATTTGGAGAGGATAGAGAATACCAGGCCTGATTTCAGGCTGCCGGGAGGGCCGTATACGATAACGATCGCTCCCTGGAAAAGGTCGGTATAAAAAATGTTATCCAATCCGTCAACATTATCTTTGAACAATAACGCCACCCCCTACAGGGACACAAATCCATTGCATACCACTATTATATTTCTTTCTACTAGTAATGTAAATTATGATGTTTTATAACCATTATCAATTCCCAAAGAGCAGTATCTCAATGCCCTCCCGCAACAGATAAAAAGGATATGATAGAAATGCCATCGTCTTTCATGCTCCCCGACACTCCGGAGGAGATGGGACAGGCCCTCCTCGACTGGCTCCAGGACCTGAATGAACTGGAGGAGAACGTGGTGATCCTTGTGGAGGGGAAGAAGGACACGGCCTGCCTGGAAAAGATAGGGGTGACGGCCCCCATCGTTCAGATTAATCAGGGGGTCCCCCTTCTCGAGGTCATCAGCTCCATTTCAAGGGATGATAGATATCAGAGGGCTATCATCCTGACGGACTGGGACAGGAAGGGCGGCCAGCTGGCCACGGAACTGAAGAGGCTCTGCACAGCAGACGGGCTGCCGTACGACACGTATATCAGAAAGAGGATCGCAATGCTCACGGGAAAATGGGTCCGCGACGTGGAGTCCCTGGGGTCGGTGTTCGATCGATTCGTTCAATGATCCTTCACGTGTGATATGATCTTCACCGAAGGCCCCTTGAGCCCTGTGTTCATTACCGCCTGAGGTACCAGCGCCCGCCCCATACCCTTGTAGCCTCCCTCGGACGATATGAACACGATGTCGCCCGGGTGGACCCCCCCCTCGGCCTTTATGATCCCCTGGTTGAATATCGTTCCCCTGGGAACGAACTCGTCTATCAGGACCATCTTTCCCCTCCCCTCACCGTTAAGGACCCCCCATATCATCTCGGCCGTACTGGAGGTGGGGACCGGCCCCCCTAGCCTTAGATCGATGAAGTGCGCCTTACCCTTTCGTACCTCCTTTCCCCTCCGCGACCTGAAGTATCTAAGGCCCCCCATCCCCGAGAGGTCGATACCCAGCGTGAACTCTATCAGCTTCAGCTGCTCGGAAAGTTCGCAGTTGGATGGGACGCCCTCGTTTCCGGCGGCCTCGAGGATCGAGGTCAGCTTCTCCTTCAGCGCCTGAACGGGATCCCCCGACATGGAATAGGGATCTGTGTAAGGGAGGCCGTAAAGGGTATCCCCATCCAGCTCATCGCCGAAGAACTCCGCGCCCTCGGTGTGGAAGGAGATGATCTCCCTGTAGGACCCCTTCTCCACCAGGGATCGTACGACCCTCCTGGTCCTGGCGATCTCCTCGGGATACCACGCTCCGGTCACCGGAAGATCGTAATACGCGGCGGGGTACAGCTCCTCCAACTCCATGGGCACCGCTCCCAGCGGCGAGGTGATGACCACCCGATGGACCCGGTCCCTCCACCTCCTGATATCGCCCAGGCTCTCGGCGATCCTCATATGGGTTCTCGATAGGGAGTACGGCTTTCTGGCGGAGCATGGGAGCAGCAGGAGGATATCCTTCCATTGGGGAGGGACGTAATCCTCGCTGAGCCTCCTCTCCCAGCAGGTGAACTCCCCGGACCTGAGGTCCTCCCTGTAGGAAAGGCGGGGCTTCCCCCTCTTTCTCCACGTGGGCGCATTCCCGGAAAGGAGGTCTCCGTTCAGCTCCTCGAACAGCCGAAACATCGTGGCGTGGCGCGGGGACCCGGAGATCAGTCCGGATACGTGCTGTCTAAGCGTGCCCCGTGCCAGATGGATGGAGGCGAGGCCAAGCCTTCTTTCGAGCATTGCAGAATTGTGATCGCCAAGAAGGGTGCCTGCGTTACGTTCCTCTCCATCGAACAGGGCCCTGCAGGCATCACAGGTGCAGATGTTGGACCCTGTTATCTCCCTGCGATCATCCTCCCATGAGAGGGTTCCCGTTGGAGTGTAGTATATCCCCTCCAACCCATCCAGCCGGGACCGGGAGGTGTCGAACATCTCAACGCCCATGTGGAGTAAAAGCTCAATGTTCTCCCCTCCAGCGGCGCCGGGAAGATATATGGGCTCGTGTGCAGGGTTCTCTTTCGCCAGGGTACCCATGAGTCGTGCCAACCTTCTGGCATCCTGTTCCAACATGGCCGACAGCGAGACATCGAGCACGGGGAGCTTCAGATGGCCATCCCCGGTTGAGCATTCGATCTCCAGTTTCCAGAAATCGACAGCTCCCCCCATATCCGATATCCGCATCCCCCTGAGGGCATCCCTCAGAGCGTCGGAGATGGATGGATCGACGACGCCGGGCGACCTGTTCACCTGGACCTCGACACCTTCCCACGAGGGATCCGATGACCCCCCTACCGCCAGCGGCTGCTCTCCGCCCCGGTTCTTGAGGTCCAAGATGACAGGGAGGCGGAGCCTGCTCTGCTCCCTGATGAAATATCCGGACCTTGCAGTACCGTCGATCGTCTCGAAACGGTACTCCCATCTCCCTTCCTTATCGGAGGTCATGGGGCTCCCCCAGGAGATGATCATACATATGGTTTCATATCCTCCTTTTTGAAGCCGTTCCAGAGGGTGTCCACCTTCTTCTTGAGCTCATCGAGCCCCTCCACCGTCTCGGAGGGGGCACCCATGGTCGCAGGGCGGAACATCACCTTCTTTACCTTGTAGGATCCCGCCGGTATCTCCTCCCTCTTGAGGGCGGTTGTGACCATGTCGTTGACGAACTCCATTATCTGGTCGTAGGTCAGCTTCTGGTGGGGCATCACGTGCACGGCAAACACGCCGGCGGAGGATATCTCGACGATATCCACCACAAGCTCGTTCTCCAGGCCCTTCTCTATCTCGTATCCATCCATGGCGTCGGCCAGGTGGAACATGGCCTCGCCGGAGATCTCATCCTCAACGTCAAGAGCAATTATCACATCAAGCGGATTCTGTACGACAACGGTCAAATCAATACCCGATTATCAAGTGTAATCAAGGTAGATAAGTTTTGGCATTGTTCGTCCGATCGCTGTCTGAATATCGATAGAATAAATGATACTTCCGCCCCTATACGTAAACCTGCGATCTACTCTTTCTTGGGGGGATCCTCCACCTCTCCAAGAGAGCCCAGAACCATCGACTCTCTCATCAGCCTGATGACCCCTGCACAGGAGAGGCAGACCATCTCCTCACCGTTGTAGCACTGCTTCCGGCATATCCATCTGCCGCAGAATGGGCACTGAAGGAGCTGAGCTCTTTTTATTACGTCGAGGCAGAGATCGCACTTGAACCCGTCCATGGACTCAAGGTCCTCCTCGGGCAGGTCCCCCTGCTTTCTCACGGGCTTGATGGAGGACCTCACCCTGTTGAACAGGACCTCCTTCCCGTTGGACCTCCTCGCCACCTACTTCGCCCTCCCGAACGCCTCGGGGAATATCTCCCTCTCGGTCTCCTTCAGCTCTCCGAGCTTCCCCTCCGCCCATCTCTTCTCCGCACCCCTCTCTGCCCTTCGGGTCCTCTCCTCCAGCTCATTGAGCCTATACAGCGCCTTCCTGGAGACCACGGCGTTGTCCTCCCAGATGGAGTACAGGTGTTTTCTCTCCTCCGGCCTGAGGCTGGTCATGGCGTCCCTGAGGGCCCGCCTCTTCTGGACCTTCGCGTAGTTGACCAGCTTCTCCCTCCTCTGGTCCAGATCGTCCAGTTTGGCCCTCTGCCTGTATCCGTCGATCACGTCCACGGTCCGAATTATCGCCAACAGCAGGATCGAAATGCCCAGCACGATCAGTACCAGCATGAGGTTGTCCGATACGGCGGCCACGCCCTCGTCCACGGCCGAGTTGAATATGATATCACCCACCATCTCCACACCTCACACCGTCATCTCGTGATAACCGCAGAAAGGGCACTCCTTCCTGTGGTTCTTGAACATCCCGCAATCCCTGCAGAAGGGCGATCCCAGCTTGATCGTCACGGCCTCCTCCTTCGTGGAGAACAGTATGGAATCGATCTCCCGAAGGACCGCCTCGGTCTTGATACCCTTGGCCTCCCTGGTGATCTCCTCCTTCAATCCTTTACCGTCAAGGTCGAAGTTCTTCTTGTCGTGCAGATAGGCCTTCAGGAGCGCCAGCGACCTGTCGTCGTACCCATCCTTGTGAGATATGGCGAAACTGCGTATCACCATCCTGATACGCTCCGGGATGTACATGGACGAGGAGGGCTTCTTGACGCTCTTCTTCTTCTTCACTTCCTCCCCCTCCTGTCAGCGACGCCGTCCCCGAACATCCGGTCCTCGTACTTCCTTATCTTCTGGAGGGTGTCGAACAGCTGGTGCGTCTCATTCCCCAGCTCCAGCCTCTTCGTTTTAACATCGGCGATATCCATGCCGGTATCCAGCTTCCCCTTCAGGAGCTTGGTGTCCTCCATGGCCGACTCGTAGGTCTCGAGGTCCCTGGGCGTCCACGTCACCGAGTCCTCTATGAGGCTCTGCAGATGGGACTGTTTCGATATCAGGTCCATCTTGATGATGGAGATCTCCTTGTTGGAATCACGGATCTGGGTCCTCCTCTTGACTATGGAGATCGTGACGTAAAGGGCGTAGAGTATCACCGCCAGTATCAATACGGCGATCATCAATATGTGAGCGTTCGAGGCTATGTCTCCCATGGCAGTTCGCCGGTAATATCGCCTTTCATCATTTTATTTGTTTCTAGGAGACCTTTCCGCAATATTATCGCATATTTTCGCCCCGGAACGCCAAGGTAATTAACCAAAACGCCCTTTTAGCACCCATGTCAGATAGTGGAACATACGGAGTTGAGAGGGATATCAGGATCATGAAAGGGTCCTCCAGCAAGCACAGCGCCAGACTAGAGGGACAGTATCCGGGATTGATCCCCTCCTTCGAGGTATCTCCAGAGCCAAAGCGGGAGATCTTCAAGCCCAAACCCTCAACGGTCAAGAGGGTGAAGGACCCGAGGCTCTACATCGATCTGGACGCCAAGGACATGGGCGACGATAACTTCGTGGAGACATTCCTGGACGTTATCGGGATCGACCCCAGGGATGCCGACTTCGACGTCGTCTCCACGATGGAGCTCTGCCTCCGCGCCCTCGCCAAGGCGAAGTTTAAGAACCTCGCCTCCCTGAAGATCGGGGACCAGGTCGTTTACGAGCATCCGGAGAAGGAGTGGGACCTCCGTGAGGTCCTGGAGAACATCAAGGAGATAGCGTCGTCGGACGCCATCATCGATGAGGCCTCGGGAACGGTGTTCAAGGGCGAGGAGGATGGGCTCGAGGCGAAGATAAAGGTCCGCAAGAAACACACCCGATTTTCGCACGACATCTACCTGGACATCGACGGTGAGATGGAGGAGGAGTACTTCAACAGGATCATCAACTATCTGGAGGATCACCTTGAGATAGAGAAGCTGATCGAGAGATGATCACTCGATAATATCCTTCTTCTCCTTCAAGCGGGGCTCCCTTGCCTCCAGTGAATCCACCAGGATGGCCCTCAGTTCATCCAGTCCGGTCCCATCCTTTGAGGATATCGTGACCAGGCCCAGATACCGATCTCCCATCTTCTCTTGAAGTGTTTCCGTGAATGACATGTCCACGTGATCTGGTATATCGAGGTCAGATTTCCCTACCACCATCAGGAACCTCATCCCGGGGATGGACTCGATGAGGGAGTCCATGAGGGACAGCTGCGGCTCGAGTGGGAATCCGCAGTTCCCCGTCGGATCGACCACATAGATACACAGATCGGTCAGAAGGGTCAGGGCGAGGACGGCCTGCTTCTCGATACTGTTGCGCTCGTCGAAGGGCCTGTCGAGCAGGCCGGGCGTGTCCACGAGCTGGTATCTGTCCCTGCTGTCCATGAAATGGCCGACGGACAGCTCCTGGCTGGTGAAAGGGTAGGATGCCACCTTGGGGGTGGCGGTGGACATCGCACCGATTAGCTGGGATTTACCCACATTGGGGGATCCCGCTATTACGGCGGTGGGATACTTGGTGGGAATGGCCGGGAGCTGCTTGAACCCGTTCCGAACCTCGTCCAGATAGCGCAGGCTCGGGTCAAGCGCCTTTACGATAGACGATACCCTCCCGTATGCCTCGGTCCTCTTGTAGGCCATATAGTTGGTCTTGCCGGTCCTGTTGATCTGCCGGGCCGACTTGGAGCCGATCTTGGTTATCTCCTTTCTGGCCCCGTCGATCCTGCCCAGGGACTTGCGGATCTTGTCCACCGAGAACATCAGGTCGATAAGGGCCCGATAGAACTCGGGGATGTTGTCGAAAGATGGGAACGCCTCCACGTATCTCTTCAGGGTGGCATCGATGACGGAGGTCGCCGAGTCGACCTTGGATGAGTTGAGCTTCTGCATCCTGAACCTGTAGTTGGGGTCGGACACCTGGATCTTGTTGGCCCTGCGGAACGCCTTGTCGAGGATCTCATCTGCGGTCATGATGGTGGGCACTTTAAACATAGCCTATCAAATCGGCTACCCACTTCTCCTTCTTATATCCTTCTGTATCTGCTAAAGGGCTTGATCCACGGTGGGTTCGATACCAGGAGGGGCCGTTTTTACATCCTTTAACGCAGTTGGATCTTCGTGGACCAGAGGTTCCTCGACAGGAGTGGAAACCGTTTCGTCCAACGCTTCCACCGGTGGTCCGATATCATCGATCTGATCGGCCTCCACCTCCGTGGGAGCCTCTTCCGCCTCGGGAGGTTGAACACCTTCATCGGAAGATGCCCCATCGGTGACCGTCCCCTCCTCAACGGATGTCTCCTCTTCTCCAGGGACCAGAGCAGCCGGTAGGGTCGGGGCCTCATCTGCAGCTACCATTCCCTTTGGTATGGGTGGAGGGGCCATCATGATCGGCGGCCTGGATGCCCTCTTTCGGGATGTGACCATGAACAGAATAAAGAAGCAAATGACTGCGAGAACCAACAGGGCGATCAGTATCAAAGCGATCATCATCGAGGTCGACGAGCTCTCCTCCTCCACCTCAGCAGGCGGATCATCATCCACAATGGGTTCGGACGTGTTCAGCTCCACAGACCCGTTCCAGTACAGGATACGGCCCTGATCGTCCTTCAGTATCAGCGATATCCCCGAGGGAATACGCTCCACCTCGGTGCTCTGATACCACAGCAGGGCCCCCACCGATATCAGGTCGATCTGAACTATCGTCCCGTTGCCGTCCGTAAGCTCCGCCGTAATACTCTCGGGCAGGGAGCCGCCAGCACCTGAAAATATCAGTACCTCAACCAATACGGACCCATCATCCTCCAATGAGACGGAGACGTCGCTCACCTCCTGAGGCTCGCTGTACAGGGCGAATATATCTTCGATCACAACGTTGTCCGTGCCCATCTGGTCATCCGTCAGGGTCAGTGCAAGAGAGTATCGACCGAAGGGCCAATCCATATCGGTCCTGATGTCGAACTCAAACAGGGAACCGCCTCTTTTCGAGAATGTGATATCCCTCACGGCCTCGCCGTCCGGGCCTGTTAACGTACCGTCCAGATAGAGGCCGAACCCCGGATCGTCCTTATCCTCCACGGCAATTCGGACCGTGACCGTATCTCCCCTCAGAATGTCGGATCCGATCTCCACGTCGGAC
>JAUVCY010000087.1 GCA_030595585.1 Thermoplasmatota archaeon | reverse complement strand
CCCGCCATACTGACGATATTGAGGTTGGTCTGATTGAACTCCGCCTCCTTCCAATTTGATGAAACAAGATATAGATCATATCTTCCCCAGGTGCCCGACGTGGCGGCAAATGGATCTCCGCTGTTGTAATTTTCCGGAGGGGCGAACAGGGCCATCGTGATGATGATATCATATCCAGACGCTTCCGCCTTTAACTCCTTGATATCGATGGAGTTTTTCACTCCTTCCGTGTGATTTTCACTCCTACCCGTTTCATCGACTATCTCGAAGAGAACGGGGCTACCCGAGTTGTTGTAGTACCTGTAAACCTCTTCGCTTGTGTAGATCGGGTCCGGAAACGAGATATTCACCCATACGGACCCGAGATATATCTCCTCCTCCCCATCCGAAACGAAGCAGGAGACATTCCTCAGCCCTTCCTGTGTCCAGTTATATGTTATCAAAGGGTCTGTCCCCATCGTCTCACCAGCCACCTTCCAGGAAAAGTTCAATTCCTCGGAGGGTGTCTCGATGTCTGATGCCTCAGCCTGGAAGGTGATATCCTCCCCTACCAAAGCCTCCGTCCATGGACCTGGAAGGAGGATCCTTCCAGTTGGCAGGTCGTTCACCGGTATGACCATAACGGAGAGATCGAAGGTGATATACTCGATGCCATCCGAGGCAAAGAAGGATATGTTATCCCTTCCGTTGTAGTTCAATGCAGGTGTAAGATTCACCCAACCTGTTTCATGATCTATGGATACTGATATGTTTTCCGTTCCGGAGCTCTCAAAGGTAAACTCGTCCTCATCAACATCAGATATACAGTCGAACAGATTTGTCTGCCATATATACCACGTATCCTCATCGAACGCGATATCATTCACGATATCTTTGGAGACCTCCGGTGGTGAATTCTCGATTACGACCGAAACGGCGTAAGATGCCGAGGCGACCAGGTCGTCCATCACGAAGACCCTGCAGGTCACCTCATCATTTTTCTTCGTGTAGCTGCTGGGTAGTGAAACCTCTGTGGACTCGTTGGCGGATCCGAGACAGCACTCCCCAACCACCTCGTCATTGATCAGGAACGTGTAGTTGTAGATCAGTTCGATCCCATCGATATCTTTTGCGGGTACGACAAGGGTCACATTGATATCATCAAGGGTGGTCGGCTCCTCCGGAGAGAGTTCTATTATAGGCATTGTTGGGAGATTATTCACGACCGTGGTCATTTTTATGAATGTCGTGGATAACCATAATCCAACACGATCTGTTACGGTTACCATGAATGAATAATCGCCAGCTGGTGAGGATCCCAGAGGGGCGAAATCGCACGTCCAGCGGCCGGTTGTTTCGTTGAATATCGGTTCGGAGATGAGATCGCTCTCCCATATGAGGTCCCCCCACACCCGATATTTCACCTCAATACCCAGGCTGCCCGGGCCTTGATCGGGGTCGAAGAGAGTGATAGTGATCGGAGCTTTCTGCGTCCTGTTCACCAGAGGTTGGATCTCAAAGGTCTCGATGGAAGGGGGGTTGATATCCATCTTCCAGGATAATGCGATGGAATTGAGCATGGGTTCGTTGCCGGACATATGGGTGAACCTCCCGCGGACCTTCAGGCTACCATGTGCCACTGGATCAATCTTTGAGATATTCCAGGACAATACACCATTTCCAGTGTACCCTGACATGCCTGCGATGGTCATGCCGGAAGAACCATCGATGATCTCCAGGGTGAGGGTCGCCCCTGTATTCGTGGATAGATTTATTTCCAACACATCCCAATAGCATTTTTCGGGCAGTATTATCCTCTCGGTCTCATACTCACCGCTGGTAGCGCCTTGAGACAATTCGATATGGCCATTCCTGTTCTCGGTGTCGGTGAATGAGCCTGACCTCAGATCGGTCAGGAAGGAATCCCTCCAGGCGTAGGGGGCGGCCCATTCAACCCCCCAACCCTCAAGTATGGCTGAATTTTTATTGTCCCCGGAGAATGTAGCGATCAGTTTTATCGCATCGATATCCAGGTCATTTAGAGGTGTGAGATCAATATCCTCATTCGAAGGATCGTATGAGAATCCAGTTATCGGCATACCCGATACGTTCATGATATCAAGTTCGATCCAGCTGAAGGCGGTCTCCAGTTTATCCACCGCCAGGACCGACCAATTCGTTCCTTCCGGTTTTGTTATTAGGGTAGAGTAGATATTTGGCTCTGATATCAGGCCAGTGATCTCGATATCATCCCAGTACATCGTGGTGTAATCCAGGAAATGATCCCTGGTAGTGAGCAGTTCTATCCTTTTGAGAGATGATGCGGACCTCATGAAATCTGTATCAAGGGCCGCTCCGATAAGTCCCCCCGAGGCGTTGTAGATGTAGATGTCAGCGGTCTCGGAGGTGCAGTTGAACATTACCTCCAGACGGTACCATGTATCAGCGGTGATCCCCGATCCAACCAACATCTTCGTCTGTGTTGGAGTGGAGAGGCTGTACCCTATTCCCTCGTCGCGGATGACCAGTCTGATCACCAGGTCCGAGGCGTCCACATTGTTGCTATCTGTTCCATACAAACCGATGGTTCCGGATGCGCTCCCGGTGGCGCCGGTCCAGATCTTATCCGTTGCCACCCAGCACTCCAGGATACCACTGGAGAAACCGATCTTCCTGGAATAGATATAGGAATAGTCATCATCCGGATTATAGATCTTGCCTATCTTGTCGGAAGGCATTGGAGTGGGCCCTGAAGTGGTCGCGGTGTATTGTGCTACGTCGCTTGATAAGACCCGAACCGTATCCGCCATCCAACCGTTCTGTCCAAAGAGGTTCTGACCGTTGCTGTATCCCTCGTAATCCTCCCTGAAATTCGAGTTGGCGATAAAGGACCTATCAATCGGTGGTAGTATCTTGATATCGTCCCAGAACGATGTTGTGTACACCATGGAATGATCTCTGGAGGTTAAAATTTCGATCCTTTTTATAGAGGAGGCAGGCGTAATGAAATTGGTGTCCATCGCAGAACCGAGGAGCTCTCCGCTTCCGTCGAAAATGTAGATATCGGCAGTGTCAGTGGTGCAGTTGAACCTCACCTCGAACCGATACCATGTGTTTGCCGTCACACCAGAGGAGATGATCATCTGGGTGGAGGATTGTGGTGAAAGGCTGTAGCCGATACCTGCGTTCCTGACCACAACGCGGACGACCCTCTCCGACCCATCCGGGGTATCGGTATTGCTGTTGAAAAGCGATATTGCCGCGGAGGCACTCCCCGTTGCACCGGTCCATATCTTGTCGGTGGCAAACCAGCATGTGAGGGTCCCTTCCTGGATATCTATCTTCTTTGAGAGAATAAAAGAGAAATCGTCATCGGGGTTGTATATCTTTCCAATCTTTGTAGAGGGCATCGGCGTGGGTCCCGATGTGGTGGCAGTGTATTGTGCTTTATTGCTCGACAACCAGCGGGCCGTATCAGCAACCCATCCGTTGGACCCGAAGACGTTCTGCCCGTTGTTGTACGATTCGTAATCCTCTTCGAACAGGGTCACCTCCTGCTGGGAATCCATACCGTAGCCGTCTTCCGTCCTTTTCAGCCCCAGCATATTTTCGGTACAGGTATCATCGGAAAAGTCATCGTACCATTCACCACCGTAGGTGGTATCCTCGCTGTATGCCCTTGTTGCCCCGTCGGACGTATTCTCCTCACTTGAGATCTCATCCAGGATAATTGGTATTGATGAGAACAGTAACAGCGCCATCAGTAGCCAGATCGATATTCTCCTGATATTCTCCATAATCGTCTCCTCCAGACTGCCCACATATTCAGTTATGAATATATAATATTTTACAAATCTGGCCAGCCTCCCCGTTGGAGAGGTATCTATTGAAGTTGAGGATGAAGATAGACCTGGCGAGATCTGGATGTTTATACGGTCTCAAGGGGGATGATCGTTACTCTCCTTCAGGTTCCCACTGTTGTCCCTGGTTTCACTGTACCCTCTGGTATGGGCGCTAATGGCATTTGCTCAACCTTCTTATACCGTAGAACTGGGCGGGTTCACCACAGTGTTAGGATTCACCGGGGGTTACGTCTGCGATATATTGTGAGGAGGTTGTGCCACCTGGGCCGCAGGGGTTGCCGGCTGTTGGGCTGGCGTGGGGACCTGAGCCATTGGCTGTTGCTGTGGGACCACAGGAGCCGGGGCGGCTTTCATTTGCGGTGGGTTTGGCAGTGGTGTTGTGGCGGCTTGTCCCGGAACTGCAGCTGGAGGTAGGGCGTTGCTCGTAGGTTTCGGGAGGTTTTGTGCCGTAGGGGGTTGAGGAGCTGATAGAGCGGGCGCGGTGGTATCCGGTTCCTCTGTTTTTTCCTCAGGTTTCCCTTCTTCCTGGCCCTCCGGGTCCTCCTCCTTTGACTTATCTCCTTTCCTTGACAGGATCAGGGCGATCACAAGGCCGATTATGATCAATATCAGCAGTATCATGAACACGACCAGAACGGGAGATATACCACCCTCTTCCTCCTCCTCAATTATAACCTTCTCCTCAACTACCAGATGGGCCTGTGATCCATGGCCGATCGTGTCATAACCGCCGATCATCAATTCCTCCTCGACCTCGATATATTTTACCGAACCCCACAGTTGCATATCCTCGATCAGTAAACCACTCTCTGCCAGGGTCCTTGTATCCAGCGTCCAGATGATATTGTTGCCTTCAACAACAGGCGAACCGTAGATCCCACCAGTGCCGTATGTCAGTGTATGTGGCTCCCAGCCGGTATTTCGCAACCTCAGTCCTGTTGGGGAGTAGAGGTTGGCTTTGTTGAGGTTCAAAGATGATTGAATGAACTCATCCTCAGACCAGATCTCGCTTACGAAGTATATGCGATAGTATGCCCATCTCCCATCTCCCGAGGTAAATGGATCCCTGCTGTCTGGAGAGAGGGGTGTTCCCCCCAATTCCAGTATGATGTTCATGTTGTAATCATCCAATTCCACGGTGAGGTTCCTCAGATCGATCGATGGGTTATCGCCATACCTCGCCATCACACCATTTCCAAACGCATCCTCCACATCGAAGATGACCGGAGGGTCCGATCCAGTATAGTTTCTCCCCACCTCCTCTGATGAATAAGGAGGATCCGGTTTGAATACATTGATGATCACAGACCCGATGTAGGCTTTTTCATCGCCATCGGATATAAAGCAGGATACGTTCCTCTCACCAACTTCGGTCCAATTCATGCTGAAATCAGGACCTTGCGCGATCACCCCATCCCCTATCTGCCAGGCATAGATGAGGTCTTCTGGATCTGATTCCGTATCGTTCCCAAGGGCGGAAAATGTCACGATCGCCTCCAGCTCCACGTCGATATTGGATGAGGGCGATATGATGCTTCCCGTGGGGATATCATTGACGGCTTTAACGTACGCTTTGATCTGAAAGTATGTCTCATCCTCTCCATCGCTTGCGATGAAGGTGACGTTCTCCTCCCCGAAGAAATCAGGCCCTGGAATAAAATTCACCCATCCGGTACTATCATCTATCTCTATGGTGATATTTCCGGATCCAGGTGATGAAAAAGTGATGTCGTCCCCGTCGATATCGTATGTTATCTCTTTGAGTTTCAATTGAGTATCATCGGCCGTATCCTCATCCAAATCCACATAGTCCACATGATCCACCATCATTTCTGGTGGTGTGTTCATGATCATGATCGATGCGGAGTAACTTTCCGAATCGTTCAAACCGTCAGATCCTATCACGATACAGCTGATCACATCTCCTTTTTTTGTTCGTGAACCGGGCAGGTATGGAACCGCCTCAGCTGGAAGGTCGATCTTCTTTGATTCCGTGTCCTCCAACCCATTGATGTAGAATGTATAGGAGAACACCAGGTTCGGCCTTTCGATGTCATAACCTGGATCCACGATGGTAGCGGTTATTTCCGATCTTGTGGTTGGGTTCTCAGGGCCAAGGATGATCGTAGGCTTTGTCGGGATATTATTTTTCACCTCCAGCCTGTCGTCATATACCATCACCCTGCTCGCTCCCATCTCATCGGTCACAGTGACCCTGAGGAAATAGACGCCAACCGGAGAGGCCGTATCGGTTATGAGATCACACTCATACGTGGAGCTTGATGTATTATACACGAGGTCTGTACACATACTACTTATCCATTCTGTACCGCTTGGTGTCAGGTAATCGAAGGAAGCATCCAATTCCCTGGGTGACTGCTCAGTATCGCTTACGCCGAATGAGATCCTGGTTGATTCGGTTCTCATCAACACCGGCGTTACGTTGAAGCCATGGATCGAGGGAAACATATTGCCGATCCAGGATATGCTGATGGAGTGGATGATCGGTTCGACATAATCTTCTTGATTTAGTCTCGCCCTGATCCTTATCACCGGATACGCTATCGGGTCGATATTTAACATGTCGAGAAGGAGTCCATTCCTGCTCCAGAGATCGCTGTATCCGGGTATGGAGCTCTCGGTACTGTAATCCAGAATATCAAAGGATATGCGGGAGTAGGATGTAGATGACATGTTCACTTTCATGGTCTCCCAGTACGAATTAGTTGGGAGTGTAATAGGCTCGCTCTCGTATACTCCATTGATCTGACCGGGGACCAACATTACGTCACCGTGATCGATCATCACCCCGGAAAGATATTCAGTCCTCAATGAGGTTTGAAAGGAGTCTCTCCAGGTATTTGTTGCATCCCACTCAACACCCCATCCGTTCAATGTTGGCAGAGCTGAACCCGGTGAAATTAGATTTGCCTTGAGTTTGATGGCCTTCACTCCAGGGTTCAGTCCGGAGATGTCGATCTCCGATGCGCTGTTGTCATACACAACAGAAGTTATCGGCTCATCCGAATCATCCAGTATCTCCAACTCGATCCTGCTACTGCCTGGTTCATTCTTGTCCAGTGAGAGCGTTGTCCACAGCTTTCCGTTCGGAAGATCTATCTCGTTCGAAATGACACTTCCGGTTCCGGACCTATCGATGATCCTGATGTCGTCCCAATATGATCTCGTGTCATAGCTTCTCGTATTGCTGGATAACATCAACCTCTTGGCGGATGTTTGTGGAAATTGAAAACCAACATTAATTTTACTGCCCAGCAGTGTGCCTGAAGCGCTGTAGAGGAATACATCGCACGATTGTGTCGCGCAGTCGAAATCCACGGAGACACGGTACCATGTATTGGCCATGACGTCGGCGTTCAACACTTCC
>JAUVCY010000256.1 GCA_030595585.1 Thermoplasmatota archaeon | reverse complement strand
GATCGACCTATGGTCCCCGGCCGTCAGACGGTGATACCGACCAACTCGATGAGCTCCGCCCGGATCTCGTGGCTCCTGCCGTGGAGATATCGGTCGCGTCCTTTTCCCTAACGTCAAACGTTCAGGGAGCCTCGGGATGGTCCCAGGGATCGGGCACCTCCTATGCTTCCCCTCACTGTTCCGGCGTGGTGGCCCTGATGCTTCAGGCGAATCCCGCCATAGCGCCCACCCCACTTTCGAACCCTGTGAGAAAGATCCTGCACGCATCCTCGGAGCAAAGGGGAGATCCGTACGACGAACTGATCTCGCCTGTCTTCAACGAGAGGTATGGATACGGCATGCTGGATGCGTATGATGCGGTAGGTGCGGCCAGGGACCATACGGGTGCCAATGGGCGGCCGCAGATACTATCCTTCGAGATCAAGCCATCGACGACCACCATCGGTTCCATCTGTTCGGTAATGGTCCAGGCGGTGGATCCAGATGAGGACCTCCTCTCGTACGAGATATCCGCAGATGGAGGGTCAATAACAGGTGAAGGCCCGAAATGGGAGTGGTCCGCTCCGGATGAGCCCGGATATTATACCCTCACCGTCGTTGTGTCCGATCCATCGGGTTCCTCCGATACGTCCAGATCATCAGTTCAGGTGGAAGAGGGCATACCCAACCGCCCGCCCCTGATCACCTCTTTCGGATCATCGAGGGCCTCCCTTCCTGCAGGTGAGAGCACCACATTGACCATCACTGCCATGGATGCCGATGGTGATAATCTGACCTACAGCTACTCTGTGTCGGACGGCACGATAGAGGGCGAGGGTAGTGTGGTCGAGTATACGGCCCCCGGGGAGACAGGCTCGGTGAGGATAACGGCCACGGTCCGGGATGGAAGGGGAGGGGAGGATACAGAGGAGATGACCCTGGATATCCGGGACGTTTCCGAGCCGGTACCACCGGTGATCAACCTGGCGTCCATATCGCCATCGGTGGTGGAGGGCGATGCCGAGAACGTCACGTTGATAATAACGGCGAAGGTGGAGGATGATGAGGGGCTGGAGGATATCGAGTCCGTCTTTGCGGACCTCAGCTCTCTTGGAAAAGGGGCCACGACAATGATGTATGACGATGGGGAGGGGGCGGATTCAACGGGTGGCGATGGCGTCTACACCGTGGAGGTATCATCCCTTTCAGGAGTGGAGGCGGGGAACTACACCATTACCGTCACCGTGATCGACCTCTCCGGCCTGACGCACTCCACGGTCCTCGATCTGGAGTTTCTATCCATCGGTTTCGATGAGGCGGATATGGGAAAGAGCGTAACGGTCGATCCGATGTTCGCGATCCTGGTGATCGCGCTCATTGTGGTCGCTGCGGTCATTCTCTTCCTCTACGTCAGGAGGAGGAGGAAGGAGACGGTATTAAGGCCCGTACCCCCACCACAGCAGGAGCTCCAGTACCAGGCAGGGGTGGCCGAGGGATATCAGCAGTACTACAACCCGTACGAGCAGCCTGGTGCAGGGTATGAGCAAGTCGACCCCCAATATCTGCCCCAGCAGCCCATCTTCAGGCCGGTCCAGGAGCAGACAGCCGTGTATCAGTGATCACTCCTCGGAGGTCTCAACGAACTTGTATGGGGATCGATCCCTCTTGTAATCCATAGCCCTGGAGAACGTCCCCATCAGGGAATAGAACTCCCTGACGTTGGGCGCGGCCCTGGCCATCATCCTTCTGAAGTGGACCGATGATATGATCCTCTTGTGCTCGGGGACGTCGCTGACGACCATCAATCTCTCATAATGGTCCAGCAGAAGGTCCCTATCCTTCCTGCTTGCCAACTTCGCGTTCCGGTTGGGCAGACGGCTCGATCCTTTCCAGATCTCGTAGAGGAGCACGGCTGCTGCGTGGGAGAGGTTCAGAACGGGGTATTCCGGATTCGCCGGTATGGTGACCATCACGTCACAGAGCTCCATCTCCTCTCTTGAGAGGCCGAAATCCTCCCTCCCCATGGCCAGGCCGATCTTCCCCTTGACGGTCCTGGACCACCTCACCATGCTCTCCGGCTCCATTGGGTTCCTCAGGTACGCCTTCTCCGCACTGTCCGAGACGCCGGATGTGCCCACGCAGTGGTCCACCTCTTCAAGCGCCTCTTCAAAGCTCTTGACGAATATTGCATTTTCGATCAGATCATATCCGTGCATGGAGTATTTCAGGGCCTCCTCCCCCAGGCTGGGCCCGTTCACTATCACCAGTTTCCTCACTCCGAAGTTCTTCGAGGACCTGGCCACTGCTCCGATATTCCCCTCGTATTTTGGCTCCACCAGGATCGGCACGAAACGCTCTGTGGGTGTCATATCTGCTCCCCTGTCTGACGACACCCATGGTGCCCATCGGAAAAAAAGGTATTTGTGGTTTGGATGAGTTAAAGGTGCATGCGGTATGGGGTGAAAGTAGCGTATGACGGGAGCAGGTTCCATGGTTCGCAGGTACAGGAGGGAACGGACCTGCCCACGGTCGAAGGTTCGATCAGGTCCGCCCTGGTGAAGATAGGGGCGATCGGTGAGGGGGAGAAGATATCCTTTTCAAGCCGCACCGATGCGGGCGTCTCGGCCCTCGGTAATATTTTTGCAGTGGAGACGGAATTTGACCCGGATGAGCTTCTCAAGGCCCTCTCTGCGAACCTGGATGGCATCTGGCCATGGGGTATCGGCAGGATGAGGCCAAAACAGAACGTCAGATGGGCGGACAGCAGGTGGTACAGATACCATCTGCCCCCTGTGCCCATGGACAACGATTCAATAATCAAGTTGACGGGGGCACTTTCGCTCTTTGTGGGAAGTCACGATTTCAAGAACCTCTGCAAGGCAGATGGGGAGAAGAATACGGAAACGGAGATCACAAGGGCCCAGGCGTACGATGTGTCCGGGACAGGGGAGATGGTCATTGTAGACGTGGTCGGCAGCCGTTTCCTCTGGCAGCAGATCCGGAGGATGGTGGGGGCCGCGATCTCGGTAAAGGAGGGAGAGATGTCGGAAATGGACCTGGAGGGCCTGATCTCGGGTGGTGACCTGGACGATGAGCTCAACAGAAAGAGGGGCAGGATAAAAACGATGCCCTCCACTGGACTGATCCTGATGGACGTGGATATGAAAGACGTGGATTTCACCCCCGACCCCGAGGCCCTGGAGCTATCTATCAGGTCCACACTGGACAGGTCCTGGTCATCCTCGATGTTCATCGTATTGAGGTCCGCCCTGCAGAGCCTCAGGGTGTCTCTTCCAGAATGATGGGCTATCGATCATAGGTTGAGCTCCAGATGGAGACGGCATGCCGATAGTAAGGGATTTAAACGATCTGGTCCCTTTCCCGACGATGGTGGAAAAGGACGGGGAAGCGGAAGATCGGGCTTTTTTCTCCTCCCCTGGAAGGGACCGCCTTCTGATCATCTCCCTGATCATCTTCATCTTCTCCCTTGTCGCGATGTCGCTCCTGGGCAGAAGCTGGGTCCTCTTCAGGCTGATCCACTCAATATGGTACCTGAGCTATGTCTCCACCATATTCCTTTTCGTCGGGTCCAGGTTATCCGGGAAACT
>JAUVCY010000110.1 GCA_030595585.1 Thermoplasmatota archaeon | reverse complement strand
GGGAACACCTCTCGTAAGAAGGCCGCCAATCCCGCCGCGGCCTCCATGTTGTGGCTCCCATCCAGGACCATCTCCCCCCGGCCGCAGCGCCTCAGTTCCAGCCTTCCAGGTATTTTGGTCCCATTGACCCCCCTCTGGATGGTCTTCCTGACCTCCGAGGGATCGTTGAACAGGTCCAATCCGGGTACTCCCCCGTCCACCAGGTCTCCCAGCGAGTCCAGCTCACCCTCCCTGACCTTCCTGTGTGCCTGGGCTGTGGGGAGTGCGAGAAGAGCAAGTGCTATCCCTCCCAGCAGGTTCCATCCCTGATGCTGGCCGGGAAGGGGGACGTGAAACCTCCCGGGAAGGATGCTGTCCATCAGTCCGAGAAGCTGGTTTGAATTCTCCTGGTCTCCTCCCCCCTCCACCAGGACATCCACCGATGTGCCCCCGGATGATGTGGAGCATCTGGTTCTGATGATCCTGTGGTCGGGCAGGGCCTTGCTATTCATGGCGCTCCTGACGGTCTCGATATTCTCATCTTTAACTATCGCAATGAGGGGGCTTCCGTTCTCGGAACAGGTGTCGATTATCTTCCTCAGGGCCCAGATGCCCTCTCCATCAGTTCCCAGTATCGGCCCTACCACACATGGTGTCGAGGGCCTCATGATGCCCATCTTCTCCCTGGCGATCGAGGCGACATCCTCTCCCAGCTCCTCCGTGTGGTCGAGTGAGATGGAGGTGATGCCCACGGCCCTGGGCTCCAGGACGTTCGTCGCATCGTACCGCCCTCCCATTCCCACCTCCGATATCAGCATGTCCACGTTCCTCTCCCGACCGCAGAGGAAGGCGGCTGCCGTAATGGCCTCGAAATACGATGCCCCCTTCCCTTCGGGAAAGAGCTCCCCGTCCGCCTCCATGACCTGGTGCAGGTATCCACCTAATTCCTCCTCATCGATCTCCTGTCCGCCCACCGATATCCTCTCCGTGACGGAGATCAGGTGGGGGGAGGTGTACAGAAGAGTGCTGACCCCCATCTCCTTCAGGACGTCCCTGGCGACGTGCACGGTCGACCCTTTTCCATTCGTTCCGGAAACGAGGATCGAGGGCACGCTCTCCTGGGGGTCGCCCAGGTGACGCAGGAGAGCCCTTATCCTGGAGAGCCCGGGTTTCACGGTGAACATACCCAGCGAATTCAGGTATTCCAGCCCGTTCATGGGGTCCCATATCGGACCTGGTTATATAAATGGTCCATGTGGCCTCCACAATCTGTAAATAGCCCTTACCCTGATATCATCGCATGAAGGAGTTCTCCATCAAGAAGAGGTACAGGCTGAGGTCCAAGGAGGCAAGGATCGTATGGAAGGACATCGTGTTCAACTGGGGGGTCAAGGTGGATCCGGAGAGGGAGCTGGACGTGGGAGATCTGGGTGGGGATCGGGCTTTCATCATGAACGGGAAGATCATTGCAGTGGAGGATCGGGAGGCGTTGTACCTCACCCTTCACGGTGTGAACGAGCTGAAACCCGGCAAGGGTTGGGTGATCGTGGACATGGGTGCGATCAGGTTCCTTGCCAACGGCGCGGACGTCATGGCCCCTGGCATCGTCGATGCGGACCCTGACATAGAGGAGGGGGACATGGTCTGGGTGAAGGATGAGACCTACGGCAAGACCCTTGTTGTGGGAAAGGCCATCATGGACGGGCCGACGATGGCCTCCGGGGCCACGGGAAAGGCGATCAAGACGATGCACTTCGTGGGCGACCCGATATGGAATGCGGAGCTTTGACCCTTCCATCAGGGACCTTTCCGGTTTTCATATGATTTTAATGAATTCCGATTCGACACCGGTTATAGTTTGAACGATATTGTCAGTAAACTCATGGAAAGTTTAATTACAGTTCAAACTGATGTAGATAGGCTCTGCAGAGATAGGAACCCGAAACGCAATAATAAGCAATGAGATCAGGAGAATTCCGATAGACAGTTGGATCATCCCCCCTTGGTTCGGGGTCCGATCGAGAGCCTGCAGTGTGGTGGGGTGGAGGGGTATCAGATCGAAGAGGTAGAGTTATGGAACCGAGAAAAGGTGAGAGGATCGCAAGTTACAGGGACCTTCTGGAGATCGGTAGCAGGATAGATGTTGGAAGCAATATCAGAGGTAAGGTGAAGGTGTTCCCGGGCAAGGAGTACGTTGTCACGAATCCAGATGATTTTCGTCAGATGGTCAGGAAGATACCGGTATATTCCTCGATGTACGCCTCGATGAGCGGCGTCCTCTATATGGATGAAGAAGATCAGTAAAAGAGATGGTCGTGGCCTTGAAAATGGTCACCCGTTAGATGGTATTATATTGGTCCGTGCTGCCTCCTGTATATTATCGGATGTTACATTTTCTCCTGTTGTATCCCAACTTTGACAGATCCCAACTTTGATAGATCTAATCTAATCTGAGCCTCTCAATGTTGGGAGAAGCCTCACTTTGACACTCATCTATGCTCATCGTGTCAAAGTTAGGATGGATATAATCTGATCTGAACCGATACTTCGGTGAAGGTTGGATCCCAATTTTGACAGATCAAATATGATCTGAGCCTGTCAATTTTGGGAGAGACCTCACTTTGACACTCATCTATGCACATTTATGTCAAAGTTAGGTTGGATGAATCTATCGATTCATCAGGATCCCAGCCTGTCAACGTTGGGAGAGGCCTCACTTTGACATCCGTCCATACTCATATGTCAAAGTTAGGTTGAATCGCCAGATAGATAAAGGAAAGTAACCCTTCATCTATTCATCTGGCGAAGTTAGGTCAGGTATCGAAATTTACAGAGCTGTAAGGATGAAGAAGCTTTTATGGTGGCTGATAGCCGGGTCAAAGGGCGGCATCACACGCGCTTTTATCATTAACTCCCTGAACGAGAGGCCTGCAAATGCCAATCAGCTTACAAATCGGCTGGATCTCGATTACAAGACCATCAGGCACCACCTGAAGGTCCTGGATGAGAACGGTATCATCACCATAATGAACAGGAAGAAGTATGGTGCTATGTATTTCCTGTCAACGGAGATGGAGAGGAACTACGAATATTTCCAGGAGATTTGGGACCAAATTGGGGAAAAGTAGAAAAGAGCGGGTGAGGGATGAATATGGAGGAAAAATAGATGACAGAGATCCTTGAGATCGCAGCGATAGTTACCACCATCATCTCATTTATCGTGGTCATTGTGAATATCCTGCTCCTTGTGGGTTTGATCAGGATATTCCATGCCAATTACAGAGAGATCAAGGCCAAGTTCACCAGGGGGCTTCTAACCTTCGTCACATTCCTCCTGGTCCAGCAGTTATTCTTCCTGGTGGGGCTGATAGCACTCAATACATTTCGGCAGTTCAGTTCAGGAGGTCCGTTATTCTTCCTCAATGTCCTTGAACTTATCGCATTGATCATTTTCTACCGTACAACTCGGGAATGATTGGGTATGAATTTGGGTATGAGTCTGGTAAAATCCTTTTAAATAGGAACAGCTCTCAATTCATTATGTCAAGCAGTAATTATCCGATCGAGATCACGGATCTCGTGAAGCAGTACGGGAAAGGGCCGAAGGTCCTCCGCGGTATATCGATGAAGATCGATAAAGGGGAGATCGTCGGATATCTCGGACCCAATGGTTCGGGAAAGACCACCACCATCAAAACGTTGACCAATCTGATCAAGCCCACTGCCGGCACGGTCAAGATCAAGGGTATCGATGTCCAAAAATATCCCAAGAAGGCGTTGAAGTACGTGGGTGCTCTCATCGAGGTTCCGGGAGTCTATGACTATCTTACACCCGACGAACTCCTGACATATTTTGGCAGGGTCTACGGGATGAGAAAAAAGGATATCGAGGAGAGGATCGTCGAGGTTCTGAAGGAGGTCAAGCTCTCAAGGTCTGTGGATGATAAGGTCGGCTCCTTCAGCACCGGGATGCAGAGGAGGCTGATGATCGCCAAGGCGATATTCCACGACCCCGAGATCCTGATCCTGGACGAGCCCGTGATCGGCCTGGACCCGAAGGGTATCAAGGAGGTCAGAGAGCTTGTGAGGAGGTTCGGAGCACAGGGGAAGAGCGTTCTCATGAGCTCCCATCTGCTCTCTGAGGTGAGCGAGACGTGTGATAGGGTCATATTCCTCAACAACGGAAAGATAGTGGAGGATGACACCATCGAGGGCATCAGGAAGAAGGCCTCCGTCAGGAGGATCGACGTATCGTTCATCAGTCCCCCGGATGATCTCTCCATCCGATCGATAAACACTTTCAAGGGTGTCACGGGAGTGGAGAGGAACAACGGGGGTGCGAGCATCTACTACGACGGCCTGCCCCAGACCAGCCGGTCCATCCTCAGGGATATGATGGCAGCAGGATTTCCCCTGTACTCCTTCACCCCTGGTTCCGGGGGGTTGGAGCAATTCTACCTCTCCATTATGGGGGACGAGAAGGGGGTGAGCTGAATGGGAAATTTTGAAAATGATGCCATGGACGATGCTCACAATATCTGGCTTACGGTCAAGTTCGAGATGAGGAAGCACTTCCGCAGGAGGAGGTTTATCATGGCGGTGGGGATATCCCTGTTCATCGCCCTGATCTTCTCATTTCTCCCCTTCTTGGTGGGAGGGGATTTCCCGGATACCGGGATCGCGTTCTTCAACAACAACCTGGGGTTTGTGGACATGCTTATCGTTATCGTCGCCGCGATATTCGCAGGGGACGTGATATCCAGCGAGTTCGAGAAGAAGACCGGGCTGCTTCTGTTCCCAACTCCCCAGAGGAGGGGAACCATACTCGTGGGAAAGTTCATAGCTGCCCTTACCCCCGTGCTGCTTTCGGTGGGGGTATATTATCTTGTGACGTCGGTATCCGTGGTGGCGATATACGGCTTCGCCGAGCTGCCCATCGAGGCCTTACACTCCTTCCTTATAGCACTGCTCTACTCGACGTCGATAGTCAGTGTGATCTACCTCTTCTCCAGCTTCATGAAGAGGTCGATCACGTCATCGCTGGTTGGGTTCTTTCTGATAATGATGATATTTCCCATCATATCCATGATCCTGAACGCAGCGGGGATCGAACCCTGGTTCATATTGACGTATTCAGGAGATCTGATCACCACCGTTCTCAACGTCACCACGGAATCGTTCGGCCCGGGAGGGCATATGACCGATCTGAGCGAGCCGGACACCGTGCTCGGCCTGATCATGATGGCCGGATACGCTCTTTTCGGCTTTGTCGGAGGGCTTGTACTTGCCATGAGGAGACGGATGGAATGATCGACATTGTGATCGCTTGCTGCCCGCCGATCCGGGCTGGCCCAAAATTCAAATAATCATTCATCCTACCAACGGACATGGCCGATCCGGTGAAAGGGGGACGATCCATCGTAGATGTGTTCACCGGGGCGGTCCGAAAAAATCCCATCCCCGCCCTGATCGTCCTCTGGGCGGTCGTCTACCTGCCCCTCGCCTTCGGCCTCTCCGCGGCCATTGAGGAGGATACCTACGAGCTGACCCTGGACGGAACGGATATCGTTTTCAGGTCGGATGGAACGATAATATACCACGATCGGGAGACGGGAGTGAAGGGCACTCTGCTCTTTGGGAATGGAAGCGGTGAGATATCCATCGAGGCCGAGGAAGGATACCTTCCGATGAGGCTGGAACTGAAAGGATACGGCAAGTTCTACACAGCGGACGCATACGAGTGGAACCGCACCTGGGAGATCGATGATGGTGTCATATCGGGTGACCCGGGGAACTCCACGTGGCTTGTTCGGATCGAGGAGAAGGTCACCGATGTGCCCTTCTACAGGGACAGGGGCACGACCCTGCTGGAGGGGAAGATCCTATACCGCGACGTCGCCACCCTCAATCCACCCCTGATCAATATCTTCTGGCTGGTCCCCGCGGCCCTGGGTGGAAGCTTCCTCGTCTTCAGGTTATATTTTGCAGTGTTCGCCCTCATGGGCGGCCTGATCACCTTCGCCTTGGGCTCACGGCTGTATGGAAAACGGGGGATCTGGGCCGCACTCCTGTTGATGCTCAACCCCCTGACCGTCTACTCCTCCGTTGGAGCCGTTCAGGACGACGTCATAGTTATGATCGGTTTCATTCTGGTATTGATGCTGCTTCAGATGGGGTGGAGGAGGTCCTCCGCGGCCGTTCTGGGGATCGGCCTGGCATCCAAGATATTCACGATACTGCTGCTTCCAGGTATTCTCATGGGTGAGGGCAAGGCTATCGATAAGGTCAAGCGGGCCCTCATCGCCCTGTCGATACCGGCGGCAGTGATCCTCCCGTTCCTCCTGCTGGCGCCCGAAGGCGTGATGAACTTCATAGGCCTGTACTTCACAGGGGACAGTGGAGGGGTGCTCCACGGCATATCCCTCTGGAGATATCTGCTGGACCTGGGGATCCTTCCCGAGTTCGTACTCTCGGCCCTGCCGGTCCTGCTGGTGTTGATCGGCGCCAGCCTCTTCCTGCGCTT
>JAUVCY010000036.1 GCA_030595585.1 Thermoplasmatota archaeon | reverse complement strand
GGGTTTAATCATGGGAGATCCAAAGAAGCTGAAGAAAAGATACGAAACTCCCTCTCACCCTTGGCAGGGCGAAAGGATCAAAGAGGAAAAAGGGCTCATGGTCAAATACGGCCTCAAGAACAAGAGGGAGGTCTGGAAAGCCCAGTCCTACCTCAGGAGGCTGAGAAAGCAGGCTGTCGGCCTGCAGGCCATGAACAGGACCGGTAACGAACAGGCTCAGAAGGAGACCGGACTGCTTCTCAAGAGATGCCATAAGCTCGGTTTCCTATCAGAGGGAGCACCACTCAAGGATGTGCTTACCATAGATGTGGAAATGGTCTTCTCTCGCAGGCTTCAGTCCCTGGTGTACACCAAAGGGCTGGCCCAGACCCCAAAACAGGCAAGACAGATGATCAATCACGGACATATCATCCTGAAGGACAGGAGGGTCACCATCCCCGGCCTGTTGGTCAACAGGTTCGAGGAGGGGTTCATCGAGTACGAGGCTGCCTCCCCATATTCATCGGAGCTGCATCCGATGAGGCCGAAGGGAACTGCGCCTTCCGAGGAGGCCATTCCTTCACAGGTGGAACAGAAGATAACGATAGAAGCTCCAAAAGTAGAGGAAGGTGAGAAATAATGTCCGAGAAATGGGGAGTCTGTCATATCTACGCGTCCTACAACAATATATTGATCACACTTACTGACCTCACCGGAGCCGAGACCATTGCAAAGGCCACCGGTGGAATGGTCGTCAAGGCCGCAAAGGACGAGGCATCACCGTACGCTGCAATGCGTGCTGGTGAGCTGATCGCCGACAGGGCCAAGGAGAAGGGGGTAACCAACATACATATCAAGGTCAGGGCCCCCGGAGGGAATGGACCAACGTCCCCCGGACCCGGCGCACAGGGGGTCATCAGATCGCTCTCCAGGGCGGGACTGAGGATAGGCAGGATAGAGGACGTCACCCCTGTCCCACACGATGGAACGAAACCCAAGGGTGGAAAAAGAGGCCGGAGGGTCTGAGATGATATTGACGGTGAGGGAGCTAACGGACCGGAGATGTTCATTCGTTGTAGAGGGAACGTCCCCGGATGTAGTCAATGCGATCAGGAGGACCCTAATATCAGATGTCCCCAAGATGGCTATAGATGAGGTGGAGTTCCACATGGGCCCGATAAGGGACGAGCAGGGGAACGAATATGACTCCAGCTCAGCCCTGTTCGATGAGATCATCGCCCACAGAATGGCACTCGTCCCCATCCCGACCGAACTAAAGGACTTCACCTTCAGGGACCAATGTGAATGTGACGGTTCCGGTTGTCCTCACTGTACGATCATATACGTCATGAACAAGAAAGGACCATGTACGGTGTTTTCCGGCGACCTTCAGCCTCTCGGGGATGTGACCCTCCGCGTCAAGGAGGAGTTGATACCCATAGTGAAATTGAAGGAGAAGCAGGCGCTTCTCGTCTACGCTACAGCGATCCTGGGAACGGGCAAGGATCATGCCAAGTGGCAGCCGGTTACGGTCTGCGGGTACAAATATTTCCCAAAGCTCTTTCTCTCCAGCATGAACCACAAGGACCCCGAGAACAAATACGGGATATGGGATGCAGAGGATAAGACCTTCATCGCCGAGAACCTGGACCACGTCGACCTCTGCCACAAATGCGTTCAGACGCTGGAAGCAAATAACGCAGGCCCGGAGCCGAAGTTTGATGTCGCGGGAAGGGATGACAAGTTCATCTTCTCATTCGAGACCGATGGGTCCGTGAAAGCAAAGGATGCTCTGGAATACGCACTGAACCTCCTCGCAGGAAAATACGATGAGTTCAGGGACCAGATCTCCGGCCTGGACGAGAAGAAATCTTGAATGTTCACCTCCTTCCGAGATCCCTTTATTCGGGAGATATCATACGCAAAAAACACCAATCAGTGCGAGGGTAGCTTAGCTTGGTCAACGGCGCTAGATTGAGGGTCTAGTCCTTAGTGGTTCCTGTGTTCAAATCACAGCCCTCGCACCACATTCTTTTCGTCGATTATTCATTGCTACAGAATGTGGTGCTAGATGAAGATTATATTCAACGAAAACTGTTGATATAGATTCAGCATCGGTTTTCGTTTAATGTTTCAAAATGGCTTATCGTCGCTAACATACATTTTGAAACATCACAGCCCTCCTCTCTGATCTTTCGTCGATTAATTAATGCTGCAGAATGTGGTGCTAGATGAAGATTATATTCAACGAAAACTGTTGATATAGGTTCAGCATCGGTTTTCGTTTGACCTTTGACAAAGAAATATCGTCAATTACATTCTTTGTCAAAGATCACAGCCATCTTTGGTCCAATTGAAATAAGATGATATGAGGGTTACTATCTTTGAATTCTATCGGATGCCGAGAAACTGATATATCACAATAGCGTTCAATTACAGCAGGGGTATTGATATGATAAGAAAAGTAGCATTATTTGCTTTCAACGGGGACCCGAACTGCATTGTACACGTATTGCTGAACTCCCTTGATATGAAGGAGAAAGGATACGACGTGAGGCTGGTTATCGAGGGAAGCGCTACGAAACTGCTTGGATCGCTGAATGATACATCTCATCCGCTCAACGGGCTCTATCAAAAAGTAAAGAATGCTGGATTGATCGAGTGCGTATGCAAAGCGTGTGCCAACAAAATGGGTACGCTCGACTCTGCAGTGGAACAGGACCTTCCGGTATGTGGAGAGATGATGGGGCACCCAAGCATCTCCCGTTATCTTGAGGAGGGATACGAGGTCCTGACGTTCTAGGGAAGGGGTCAACTTTAAAGCGGTCGATCCGATTATACCTGTTATCGTATGGGAGATCGTAGTACAGGGAGATGATCATTTGGCATTTAAAAGCGTTATCGAGAATGGACCCAGTAAGGTTTACATCATGGCAAATGAGGCCATAGCGAGAGCTGCGCTTGAGTCGGACATCAAGGTGTACACCACGTACCCAGGATCTCCCACTGTCGAGATCCTCTCAACGTTTGAAAAGGTCCTGGGACATCTGGACCTTAAAATGGAGCTCTCCGTCAACGAGAAGGTCGCCCTGGAGACCGCCGCCGGGGCCTCCATGGTGGGCATGAGGTCTTTCGTATCCATGAAAAGCGTGGGAGTTAACGTGGCCTCGGACGCCCTGTACGTGCTGGCATATACTGGTATCAGGGGAGGGTGTGTTCTCCTGCTGGCGGACGACCCCCATGCCCACTCATCCCAATCGGAGCAGGACGGCAGGTGGTTCGGATACACGGCCTATCTACCCATGTTCGATCCCTCAAGCCCCCAGGAAGCCTTCGACATGGTCAAGGAGGCATACGAGATCTCGGAGAGATGGAAGACCCTGGTCCTGGTGAGGACCACCACCAGGATCAACCACCAGAGCGGTGTGGTGGAGATAGGGGAGATGAAGAGGACCCCGTATGAAAAGCTCAGCTGGGACGAGAACCGGACCAGTTATAATGCGGTTGGGGGCACGGCAAGAGAGGGGAAGAAGAGGCTCCTCAAGAAGATAGAGGAGATGACGGTTCTCTCCAATTCAACTCACCTCAACAGGATCGAATACTTCGACGGCGGGAAGGTTCACCCTGGAGAACCACCCGATGGGGTTGAGGTGGAGCTTGGGGTGATCACTGCTGGAGTGCCTTACAATTACACCATCGAGGGGCTGAGGAAGCTGGGACTCAAGGCAAGGATCCTGAAAGTTGGGATGATCAACCCATTCCCGATGGATATGGTGAAGGGGTTCCTGGAACCGCTCAAGAAGGTGATGGTGGTGGAAGAGCTCTCGCCCTATCTTGAGAACTTCGTGAGGTCAGCTGCTCTGGATGCCAATCCCTCCATAGAGGTGATGGGAAAAGGGTTCGGACCGTTCTCCGAATACTCCGAATACAACATTCCCATGCTCGTCGAGGCCCTATCAACAGCTTCTGGCATTCCCATGCCCATGGATTACGAGGGGCACAAGAAGAAAATGGAGGGGCTCGCCTCCATCCTTCCGATCCGGCCCCCCGGTTTCTGCGCTGGATGTCCACACCGTGGGACCTTCACGGCGCTCAAGAGGGCAATAGGGAAGACGCCGATATTCTTCTCCAACGATATCGGCTGTTACACCATGCTCGTGCTGCCCCCCCACAGCTGGTCCGATTCCCAGCTCTGCATGGGCGCCTCCTTTGGGGTCGCCGCCGGCGTGAACCTTGCAGCGAAGGAGAAGGTGGTTGTGGCCATTGGCGATTCAACGCTGTTCCATGCGGGCATTCCAGGCATCGTGAACGCGATCCACAACAACCACGACCTGACCATGGTGGTGCTTCACAACTCCGTCACGGCAATGACCGGCCAGCAGACGCATCCCGCCCACGAAAAGACCGTGGGAGGTGTTGACGGGAAGGCGATCGACATAGAGGGGGTTTTAAGGGCCCTGGGCGTGGGGAAGATCGTGAACGTCAACTCCTTCCAGATCCGGGAGAACGTCAAGCAGATGAAGGAGGCGCTGGAGTACAAGGGAGTATCTGCGATCATATCACATGGGGAATGCGCCCTCTACCACTTCAGGAACCTCAGGAGGGCCGGAGCAAGGCCGGTACCTTACTTCGTTGATAAGGATATGTGCAAGGCCCCATACAACTGCATCAAGGATTTCCTCTGCCCCGCGATATCTATCGACGTGGATGGGAAGTCGTACATCTCACCCGACGTATGCGTCGGATGCGGGGAGTGCGCACAGATGTGCGGGTTTGGAGCGATCAAGTCCACGGCCACCCTTTTAGGGGGCGAGAACAAGGTGTACTACACCAAAGAGGACTACGATGAGTATCTCAATGCCAGGAACGAGCATGAGAAGGAGGTGGGAGAATGAACGAGAAGAGCTTCAACATGATCGACTGCGGCGTAGGGGGCCAGGGTGTGGTCCTGATGGCCAATATCGTGGGTGACGCCTGCATTAGAGCAGGGCTCATGGTCATATCGGGAGAGCTTCACGGCCTCTCACAGCGAAGTGGGTCTGTCATAGCCCACCAGAGGATAGGGGAGCACGCGGTCTCACCTCTGGTACCTTACGGGGAAGGCGACGTGATACTCGCCCTTGAGCCCATGGAGGCCCTCAGGTACCTCTACTTCCTCAAACCAGGTGGGGTCGTGATCACCAACACGAACGTCATTCATCCTCCCATAGAGACCCAGATGCTCGCAAGGAAGGAGATAGAGGGATACATCACATACGCCCAGATCATTGACAGGATCAAGGAGGGCGGTGCGAGGATATACGAGATAGACGCACTGGACCTCGCCCGGAGGGCGGGAAATGCCCAGACCGAGAACGTCGTTCTGGTGGGGGCTCTTGCGGCGTCCCCCTCGTTCCCCGTTGAGAAGGTGCACATGCTCGAGGCGGTGAAGGCGAACGTCCCGCCAAAGGCCGTGGACGTAAATGTCAAGGCCTTTGAGCTTGGTTACGGCGCACTCAAAGGCAATCGGTAGATCCTATAGTGCTTAGAATTCCGATTATACTGGGAAACTTCTCATCTCTTGAGCAGGGGAATCTTTAACGGATCAAAGATTAGTCAGATTTTTTTATTTTGAGATGAGATATGTTTATTATCAAAATTAAAAAAGGGGGCCCTCTCGGGCCCCCAAACGTATAAGGAAAGGAACTTTCCAATTACTCTTCTTCCAGTTCCTCGCCGCACTCTGGACACTCGGTGGCGTCCGACTCCTCGACGGCCTCCCCGCATGACGGGCAGACCCTCTCGGACTCCTCTTCCTCCTCGTCACCCTCGTCCTCGTACTCCTCCTCTGCGGGTTTCCGCATGATGAATACAAGTGCGATCAGGACAAGGACGATAAGGACGATAAGGACGATGACGGTGATAAGGCCGTCCTCGACCTCCTTCTCCCTGAACTCGAACTCGAGTGCATCGTCCGTATAGGTGTTGTTTGCATCGTCGCTATCCTCAAAGCGGTACAACCTCTTGCCTTTCTTGACATCATCGAGGTCATCCTCTACTATGGTGAGCGTGTAATGGGTTCCGTTGAACACCATCGTGAACTCCACAACATCATCATCCTCGTCATCTTTCTCCTCGTTGACGACGACGAAGGCGACGTTGATATCGTCATATCCGCCCTTGGTATCATCCACGGGCACAATGACAGTGAAGTCATCGCCATCCTTCTCGATCTCCGCGCCAGCGAAGTCGATGTCAGCCCAGGTTGCCGGGATGACAGTCGGGATGAAGTCCATCCACACGATGGTGATATCGAGTGTGAGGGCTCCCTCTAATATGATGTCGTCGAGGGTAGGTACCACATATCCGCTCTTCTCCGCGACCTCACTGTACATGAGATCCTCGGGGATAGTGAGGACAACAGCGTAAACGCCCGTCTCAAGGACTATCTCAAAGGCGCCTGTGGTCTCATTGATGGATACGGTGTTCTCACCTATCGTCAATGTGACATTGGCGATGTTGGTCTCAACTCCAGTGACCTCCGCGTAGGCAACTATCCCGGAGATCGCATAAGACCTCAGTACGACGTTAACGGGTATGGTGTAGACCGCATAGTCCACTCCATCGGTGACGTTGAACTCAAGGTCCACGGTTCCGGTCCAGTTGGTTGCCGGGTTGATGGATAGAGCATAGGTCTCCCAATCGTATGTGACGAGGAGATAGCTGACGTTGGTATCAACGGATGCGTTGAAGTCCGGGCCATCCGGGTCATCGAAGAGCGCCGAGACGTTGAATGTCTGGGCCTCGTTCATGAAGAGGTCCAGGGACTCGACATTGGGGGCCGGAACATCGTTCACAGGAGCGACCTCGACCGTTGCGGTAGCGTTGAGTACGGGCACATCAGCGACCCAGGCGGTCACCGGGAACTCCCAGCTGCCCTCTTCGAAGTCGCCGAGAAGCTGTGCGAAGCCCTCGCCGGTAACATCGTCGATGGTGACGGTCATGTTGCCCTCATCCGTGTAGTTGTAGACGGGTGCCTTGTAGGAGACATTCGTCTCGTTGACGGCCCACTCCCATCCAAGGGTCACGGCGAATGCGGGTCCATCCACATCCTCGAAGAGGAGGAGGGGATCAAAGGTGGTGTTCCCGGTGACCTCGTCAACAGAAACGGTCATGTCGCCGGCGGGTGCCAGCTCATCGTCCACCATCATGACCTCGAAGTAGAGAATAAAGGAAACGTTGTTTCCATTGCCGTCATTGACCCAGACGGTGAAGTTCTCCGCGCCATACCAGTCCATTGCGGCTGAAATGTTGATCTGGGAATCCCCATACATCTCCACCATCAGGTCACCAGTGTCGGAGAGGTTGATGTAGTACATCAGATCGTCCCCGTTGGGGTCGTCGAACAGAAGGCTGAGATCGACCGTGATCGTCTCATCCTCATCGAACTCGAAGTTCATCAGGTCCGATGTGTTCACAGGTGCGCCCTCGGTGACAGTGATCATCGTGTCATTGTCCATCTCTGAATATCCCCAGCTGTCGAGGACGTAAAGGCTCACGTTGTAGTCCATGGCCGACATATCAACAATATCGAAGATAGACCAATACATGGTATACCCCATTCCAGCCTCGGTATCGAAGGTCATCACTTCGTCGACCCAGACCATCTCGTTGTTGTCGAAGATGCTCATGGTCACTTCATCGATGTCGGCCACGTCCCTGTCAACTGTCCAGGAGACGTTCACGGAGCCGGTACCGATTACGGTCTCCGGATCTGCCTCGATGGTGTTGAGCATTCCGGTCCCATCAACGAGCGCGAGTTCAGTAAGGTTCTCATCCACGTACTGATCATCATCCGGAATATTATGGTACACTGCCGTAACAGAAACATTGTACATTCCCGGATCGAGTGCATTATCCAATGCCCACATAATTGGGTTATCGGCCACTCCACCCGTACCCTGGTCCCAAGCATACATGAACCACACCGTTCCACCCTCAACATCCTTCTCGGTCAGATTTACAGAGAGATGTCTCATCTCAAATTCACCATCATCTGTGAAGTCGGAGCTAAGAGCATAATCTATCTGAATATCTGTTGTGGAAGTGGTGTATGCCGTCACCGGGGTCAATGTCACGCTCTCCACTATCTCCTCTGTATCAACAAGCGCTGCTGAGGAGAGGGGAAAGGCGAACATTCCAAGCATAACGGTTGCAACCAAGAGCATGATGGCGATCGCCGCCACTCCCTTGGTCCTTATATTATCTTTTAACTCAGTCATTTATAACACCTCATGTTTCCCTATTTTTTTCTACCTATAGCGGTCAGGTTCTATCCCAGCCCCTATACGGAATCGCATGAAAATAGACCATATATAAAGGTTTTTCGATTTCGAACCGTATCTATTCCTTTTTTATTCTATTATCGTCGTTTTAATCTTCGACAATAACTGTATTAATTATTGTTACTGATCGCCATAATTTGGGAGAAGTAGGTTAGAAATGCCGTTAACTGGCCGATCATCCTGCCCCAAGAAGGTCAATGGGTTCCATATCACTTGAAAACCTATCCTCGAGGATGGATACCCTGATGGCCCCAACCAGGTTCTGCATGTATCTTACGTTATGTACCGTGGCGAGCATCGGGCCCAGGGGCTCCTTCGCTTTGAAAAGGTGATAGAGGTACCCTCTTGAGTAGCGGGAACAGGCTAAGCAGTCGCATCCCTCAATGATCGGACCGCTTTTTCCCTTCCACTTTCCGGAGCGGATGTTCTCCCTGCCCTGAGCTACGAAGACGGACCTGTGCCTGGCGTTCCTGGTGGGGAAGACCGAATCGAAAACATCCACTCCCAGCCCCACCGATCTGATAATGTCCCGGGGTTCACCCACGCCCATGAAATACCTGGGGCTCTCCCTTGGTACGAACGACGTGCTCGCTCCCAGGGCTTTGAACATGTCCTCCTTTTCCTCGCCGATCGACAGGCCCCCGACCCCGTATCCGTCGAATCCCAATCCAACGAGATCCCTTGTCGAGTGTTCCCTCAACTTGAGGTCGATCCCCCCCTGGGTTATGGCGAAGAACAGCGGCATTTTCCCACCTCCAACCGGAAGCAGGTCCCTCAGGCCCTCATCGTCTATCCGCACCCTGGATCGTTCTGCCCATCCCCTCGTTCTCTCGGTAGCGATCGCCAGCTCCTCTCCCGAGGTCCCTTGGGGTGGGCAGTGGTCGAGGATCATCCCTACGTCCACAGCGTGCTTCACGTGCATCTCCACAACGGATTCCGGGGTTATGTGGACCAGCTCTCCAGAGAAAGGGGACCTCATCCTGGCCCCCTCATCTTTTATCCTTGGCTCGAAACCCTTTCGAATAAGCTGGAACCCGCCTGAATCGGAGAATATCCCCCCACTCCAATCCATCATCCTGTGCATCCCACCCATGGATCGGATCACGTCCGAACCCGGCTCCAACGAGGAGAGGAAACCGTTGGTTATCACAGCCTCCGTACCTGTTGATACCAGCTCCTCCGAGGATAAGGTCTTCACCGAGAGCTTTGTTGCCACGGGCATGAACAGAGGCGTTCTCACCTCTCCACCCCGCGGAAGCATTAGGGTTCCTGCCCTTGCAAGCTCCGCCTCACCATCGATCCTGAAATGGCCTGTCATCATCTCCTCCTCCTGATCATCATGGAATCCCCGAGAGAATAGAACCTGTACCCCTTCGCCTTCGCCTCCTCATATGCATCGAGGACCCCCTCCCGATCATGAAAAGCGGAGGCAAGCATGAGGGGAGTGGACCTGGGCAGGTGGAAATTGGTGATAAAACCCTTGTATGGCAGGTTAAAATCGTAGCCGGGGGTTATGAAAAGCCCGCTGGAACCACTCTCCCTGACGCAGGTGCCATCACGGTCGAATCCAGTCTCTAGCGTTCTCATCACGGTGGTCCCCACGGCCCAGATCCTGCCTTTCCCATCCAAATTCGTTCTATCAACTGCCTCACGGATCGATTCGATCGTATCGGCAGGAATGAGGAACTCCT
>JAUVCY010000007.1 GCA_030595585.1 Thermoplasmatota archaeon | reverse complement strand
AGGTCCGTTGGGACAAAATGCTCAGCAGGAAGAAGTTCTGGACCTATCTGCCGATCATCGGAACGATCCTTATCGTTCTGTTCTGGATACTGGTCGCCAGTTGATAGATGGTGAAAGACCCATGAGCCACAGCGGAAGGGGCAACATCTGTATCGGGGGCACGTTCTGGCCCCTTCACCAAGGGCACAGGAGCCTCCTTGATGCGGCTTTCCGAAACGGGGACCACGTAGGAGTGGGCCTAACCGCCGATGAGATGGCCGCCAGCCACAGGAGCAGATATGTGGCCCCCTTGGCTGAAAGAACAAGGAAACTGGTACCTTTTCTGGATGAGCTCAGCCTTAGATACGGCGTTGGATACTTGATCGAACCGATAACGGACATCTACGGCTTTACGATCTCACCGAAATATACTGCTATTGCCGTGTCAAGGGAGACCGAATCCACCGTTGACCTGATCGATGAGGAACGGGCCAGGAACGATCTACCTCCGTTACGGAGGGTGGTCGTTGAGATGGTCAAGGACGATCAAGGGCAGGTGATATCGAGCACACGGGTCCAGCTGGGCGAGGTGAGTGAAAAAGGGAGGAGTCTCCCGAAACAGGAGAGCGGAAAGGGGGGAAAGAGATGACTCCCTTTCCCGACGACATATGGTCGATCGCCATTCTGCTGGCCATTATCGTATCACTTTTCCTGTCAATATATCTACCATGGAAAAGGGGGTATTCCGCATCAATGGTTGTATCAGCATCCATTCTGATCCTCTCGGCCCTGGTCTTTCTGATCGAGATAATGGTTGAAGATCAAACGATCGTCAGGGACCTCGGCTTCTACCCCAGGGAGATCATAGATAACTACTCGATATACAGGTTCCTGACGCCGATCTATATCCATGGTGATTTCCTGCACCTCATATCCAACTTCCTGCCGTTGTTCTTCCTGGGGATGCAGCTGGAGAACAAACTGGGCTGGAAGAGGTTTCTTCTCCTGTTCTTCGGATCAGGTATCATCGCCCACTGCGCCGTGCTCTCCCTATCCCCGATAGAGCTGCTTGGACAGAGCATGAGAACCGTATCCATCGGAGCCTCCGGGGCCGTTTTCGGCCTCCTTGGGGGATACTGGTTCCTGTATCCCAAGGATGAGGTGGTCTTCCCGCTGATCATCATCAAGAAATGGCCGATCTCGCTTATCTTCATCATATATGGAGGCCTGGAGACCGTACTGATCGTCTTTGGGGGAAACGACCATATCAGCCACGTCGCCCACCTTGGCGGCCTTTTCGGAGCTTTCCCGATAGCCTCCCTTATCCGACCTCCCGAAAAGGGGGAGAAAGAGCAGGAAAAGATCAGTGAGGAGGACCTCCGTAAGCTCACCAGAACGGCCAGACAGAAAAAATTCCTGAAGAGGGCGATGGACTCCGATGAAAAAGAGGTCCGCGACGCGTGGCTGGAGGAGCTGTTCATGGAGCTGAAATGCCCCAAGTGCGAACATGGTGGGATGGATTATGAGAGAAAAACGGGAACATGCCCTTCCTGCGGTTACAAGATCAGGCTGTGAGGGAGTATCAGCCCCATATCGGTTGATTTTTCGGGTAAATGTAATATAAAAAAAAACCTATGAGAGTCCAAGGGGGAAATCGTCATGGTTCCAAAAATTGATTGGTTGGGTCACGCTAGCTTCAGGATCGGGACAGAGGATAGGACGATCTACATTGACCCATGGAAACTAAAAGGGGGAAAGAGGGCGGACCTTATCCTGATCACACACACCCATATGGATCATTTCAACGAGGAGGATATCAAGAAGATATCAGGGCCCGATACCAGGATCATATGTACAGCGGATGCCGAGGAGACCCTCCCCAATCTCGTGAAGATGTCCCCTGGCGAAAGCAGGAAAGAGGACGGCATCAAGATCGAGGCTCACAGGGCATATAACATATCGAAGGAATTCCACCCCAGGGAGAACAACTGGGTCGGATATGTCGTTGACATCGATGGCTACAGGATCTACCATTCGGGGGACACCGATGTGATCCCCGAGATGGATGGGGTCAAGGACATCGATGTGGCCCTGCTGCCGGTGGGCGGCACCTACACGATGACGCCCGAGGAGGCGGCCAGGGCCGTATCGATGATCAAGCCCAAAAAGGCCATACCCATGCATTGGGGGGACATCGTAGGCTCCAGGGAGGATGCGGAGAGGTTCAAGAAGTTGGTGGATTGCGAGGTGGAGATCCCAGAAAGTCAGGAGTGAAGTGTAGAACAGCCAACTCCCCTCGCGGATGGCCCTCCTCTCCTTTATCGCCTCCGTCATCGTACTGCCCTCCCTGCTCGCCATCTGGGCCAAAGGGTACAGAAGGTTCAGAACGAAGAAGGAAAGGATGGATGATACCTCCCCCTCAGCACCCGCCGATCAGGGGTGATATGTCCGGGGGGACAGATTATATAATGACTCGACGATGGACGGGCGATGCGGGTACTCGGGATAGAATCCACAGCACATACATTCGGAGCCGGCGTGGTCGAGGACGGAGAGGTCCTCTCCAACGTGCGCAGTATGTACGTTCCTGAAAAAGGTGGGATACATCCTAGGGAGGCTGCCGATCACCACGTTGAGATGGGCACATCCGTAGTTGCCGATGCCATGGACATTGCCGCCATCGATGAGGGAGAGCTGGACCTTGTCTCGTTCTCCAGGGGTCCGGGACTGGGGCCCTGTCTCAGGGTGGGGGCGACGATCGCAAGGGTCATCTCCCTGAAGAACAGGATACCCATCCTCGGCGTGAACCACTGTGTCGCCCATATCGAGATAGGGCGGACCCTGGGATGCTCCGATCCGGTCCTTCTCTATGCCTCCGGCGGGAATACCCAGATCATCGCCCATCTGATGGGCAGATACAGGGTGCTTGGCGAGACACTTGACATAGGCATAGGAAATATGCTGGATAAGTTCGGACGGGATATCGGCATTCCTTTCCCGGCTGGCCCCAAGATAGAGATGCTCGCCAGGGGAGAGGCCGTCGAGCCTTTCACGGATCACAGGATAGATCAAGAGGAGATAGGCCTTATCGATCTCCCCTACTCCGTCAAAGGGATGGATGTCTCCTTCTCCGGCATCCACACCGCCGCGAAAAGCCTCCTTGATAAGGGTCACCCCTTACCGTCCGTCTGCAGATCCCTGCAGGAGACAGTTTTCTCCATGCTGTGCGAAGTTGCCGAGCGGGCGATGGCCCATATAGGAACCGATGAGCTGCTCCTCGGCGGTGGCGTGGCCTGCAACATGCGGCTTCAGGAGATGGCCTCCACCATGGCCCGGGAAAGAGGGGGAAGAAGCTACGCCCCGCCCAGATCACTGCTTGTGGATAACGGGGCAATGATCGCCTATCTCGGTGAGATCATGCACGGATCGGGCATCGAACATGATCTCAATGATACCGTGATCGATCAGAGGTTCAGGACCGATCAGGTGGATGTCCTCTGGAGGAAGGAAGGAAGGCCGGGAAGGATCACAACCCCTAATACCGTCTCGCTGGAGGTTGGCACCGTTCCCGCTGCTGGAACCGTACTGGGCAGGGGTGCAGAGGCGCTGATCACGTCAACCGAGAGGATGGGGATGGCGTGTGTATCCAAGAAGAGGGCAAGGAAAGGATACAGGATTGAGGTCATTGAGAAAAAGCTGACCATGGCCAGGATGAGAAATGAGGTCCGAATGCTCAAGCAGATCAGATCTCTTGGTATCAGGACCCCACATATCATCGATGTGGACGAAGAGGAAGGCACCCTGATCCTCGAGCTTTTAAGAGGTCCAAGGGTGGCCTCCATCCTCAATACACTCAGCAGGGAACATGTTGGGAAGATCATATACAGAATTGGCCAGATAGCCGGAACGCTTCACAGCGCGGGCATAGTGCACGGCGACCTCACCACATCAAATTTCCTGCTTCTATCAGCGGATGGGAATATTGACCTGGCCCTGATAGATCCCTCTCTGGCCGAGAGAAGCGGCGAGATGGAGAAGATCGGCGTGGACCTCAGACTCTTCTTCGAGGTATTCGGATCCACCCATTCTCAGCTCATGGACAGGGTCGACGAACTCTGGAGGGGTTACTCCGAGACGAACCCCCGATGGAGGGAGGCCAGGGAGAAACTGGATGAGATAACGACCAGGGGCAGATATCTGAGCCCCGAGTAGGTGGTATCATGAAAGGGAAGCTGTATCTGATAACCGGGAACCCCGGGAAGGTTAAAGAGATCAAGAACAGGCTGGATGTGCTGGACATTGAATTGGGCACCCTCCAGGAGGATTTCGTGGAGGTCCAGGCCGATACGCTGGAGGAGGTCGTTTTTTTTGGCATAGAGCATCTTGTGAGGGAAAAGGGGATCGATCTCCCCTTCATCAAGGATGATTCCGGGCTCTTCATAGACTCACTTGATGGATTCCCCGGCGTCTATTCGGCCTACGTACAAGATACGATAGGGAACGATGGGATCCTCAAGCTGATGAAGGGAATGGACGACAGGACGGCAACGTTCAAGACGGTTATGGGGCTCCATATACCGGGTGAGGGTGTCAGCCTCTTCAGGGGTGAGATCAGGGGTGAGATCACCCTTGAAAAGAGGGGGTTCTTCGGGTTCGGATACGACCCTATCTTCATTCCAGAAGGGGCAGAAAAGACCTTCGCGGAAATGACCCTTGAGGAGAAGAACAGGGACAGCCACAGGATCAGGGCCACGATGAAGCTGGTCGATCACCTCTCGAAGGAGTGATGGGGGCACAGATATCAGACGAACGTCTCGAACGACTGAAGGATCTCAAGGAGGTCGTCCCGGACCCCTGCCTCATCCGCCTCATCCTCCAGCTGCCTGATCCTGTCGGTATAGGATCTGAGCTGCCCGATGAGCTCCCGGAAACAGAGCACCTCATCCCTGGTCACCCGCTTGGCGGGTATCTTCTCGATGGCAATATCATCCGATTCGATATTATATTTGAGGGCACAGAACATCTTGACCGATTCCATCTCTCCAGTATAGAACCCAAGTACACGGTGTGTGGTGAGCTGATACACTTTAAAAAATATGAGACTTCGGGGGGAGGCCATGCCATATTATAATAACCCCTAAATAACCACCTTTTCTGGGACATCCCAGGGGCCCCCAGATCGTTCCTGGTAGAGTTCCCTTCGTGATATAGGGCCCAACGACGTTATCTCAATATCTCATTTTTTCATATATAGCCTAACTTTGACACAATGAGCATAGATGAGTGTCAAAGTGAGGCTTCTCCCAACATTGAAGGGTTCAAATCAGATTCGATATGTCAAAGTTGGAATATTGCTCAAATATGATTATATAGATAGGTGACCATTTGTCCCCGAAGATGAAAACACTTGTCCTGTGCGTGGATCGCGATGATGACCTGGGTGTGAAATCCCAGGTGACAAGCCCTGTCATCGGCAGAAAGAACAACCTCAAGGCGCTGGTAGCTTTGGGCATGGCAGATCCAGAGGACTCGGATACGAACGTCATGTTCATGGGGCTGAAGCTTTTCAAGTGGTACAAGGAGATGGGCAGGGAGGTGGAGGTCGCCACCATCTGCGGAGACAAGAACGTGGGCGTCGTCTCCGATGCGAACCTGGTCCGCCAGTTCTACTCGGTCATTGAGCAGTTCTCACCGGACACGCTCGTGCTGGTGTCGGACGGTGCGGAGGATGAGGTCATCCTTCCGGTGATATCCCAGAGAGTGCAGGTCGAACACGTTGAGCGAGTGGTCATAAAACAGGCCCAAAATATCGAATCCACCTTTTACATAGTCATGTCGGCGCTCAAGAACCCAAAGATCGCCAAGAAGGTCATTGTTCCGGTGGCGATGGCACTCATGCTCTGGGGCATCATGATGATCCTCGGTGAGACAGAGGCGGCCCTTGGCCTGATGCTGGCATTCTTCTCGCTATTTTTACTTTCGAAGGCCCTTAACCTGGAGGGACAGGTCGCCAGGATGTTCGAAGATACACAGGGCGCGTTGAAAACACGCCGTTATCTGCTGTTCGGAGGGGTGATAATATCAATGACCCTGATCGTCAGCGGGATGTTCTACAGCTTCTTCCAGGCGAGGAACGAGGAGGAGGCACGGAGGTTCCTGTACCAGTTCCTGAACTCCATTATGCCCTTCATCATCCTCGCTGCAGTGTCGTATACCCTGGGTAACACGTTAGACACGTACATGAGAAAAGGGAAGTTCATCAGGTCCACGTGGACCATCGTTTTCTCGCTCGGAGCCATCTACTTCATCGCAAGGACCACAATGGATTTCATTGGGGCGGTACTGGGATACGAAGACTCCTTCAACTGGGAGAATGGCCTCAGATATCTGGCCATCGCCGGGCTCCTTCTCATCATCACCATGGCCGTTCACAACTACAACAAGGGAAAATCCAAGGGCAAGAGAAAGGTTGGATGGATGAGATAGTAGGTGATCTCTCTGGATATTGAAACATGGATGCCAATATACTACGCGATAGCAAATGACCTTGGTATAGATCCACTTGAGGATGCGAACGCATCAAAGGTCCTCTCGGACCTGCTCTCCGCAAACCCCGACATCACACCCAGGGAGGGTACCCTCGAGAAGGTGTCAGAGCTTCTGAAGGGAAAGAGGGCCTATATTTTCGGGTCCGGACCCGACCTGGAGGAGGAGCTGGACAGGTTCACAACCGAGCGTCTGAGCGCTTTGAAGGGAAATGGGAAGTCGTGGTTGGACTCGGTATTAATCTCGGCGGATGGTGCAACCTCCGCCCTTCTGGCCAGGGAGATCGTACCCCACATCATCGTAACAGACCTCGACGGCTCCCCGCACGATCAGCTGGATTGTCTGGGGAGAGGCACCGTGATGTTCCTGCACAGCCACGCGGATAATGTTGGGACGCTGAGAACGTACACACCCGAGCTAAAGGGCCACGTGATAGGGACCACGCAGGTCTCACCCTACGAGGGAGGAAAGCTGGATAATTTCGGTGGCTTCTCGGACGGGGACAGGGCTGCGTTCATCACAGAACACTTCGGCGCCTCGTCGATAATCCTTCTGGGCTTCAATTTCAACGAGGTGGGGGAGAAGATCGGCGAGGGGGGGATCAGGTCGAACCTCACGAAGGAACAGGAGGATCGAAAATTCCGCAAGTTGACCTGGGCCTCGGTCCTACTTGGACTTGTGACAAAACCCCAGCCGGCCTCGTACAGCGAGAGCCATTCTCTTCTGAGACAGGCCCTGAAGATCAAGGCCCCGATAAAAAAGGCGAGGTTGAACAGGGACCTGTAGAACCTTCCCTTCATCCGTCCTGTATCCAATTCAACACAATAACCTTATATAATTAAATGTGTTAGCGCAAAATCCACGGTGGTATCGATGGGAAAAAGCTTGGATCCCGAGATCAGGGAGATAGTTGAAAGCAGACGACTTCTGAAGAAGATCTGCATGAGATGTTGCGCCAGGAATTCCATCAGGGCCGACCAGTGCCGAAAATGTGGCTACAAGGGTCTCCGCATGAAGGCAAAAGAGAGCAGGGGCGGATGATCCCGCCGCTTCGCCCACTATCCCGTTCCCGTGTCAATATCCTTATCTTTCGAGCTGGGGCTCTACATTTATTATCGATGTTATCGTTTCACCACCCATGAGCACACTCTATCTTTCCTCGAGGACGGAGTTCATCAGGGCGGTGGACCTCGACACCGGGAGGACCATCCTGCTCATCGGGCTCCCTGACGAGATGGTGAAATGGCTTGATATTGGCCTGCCCAGGAATACGCCCTCGGTGAGGGGACCTCACGATATGGAGGGACGGGCCTTTGACATCGTGATCTGGTGGATAGAGAGGGGAGGATACGATCAGAAGGGCGTGGAGCGGGTACGGGAACTCCTGACCGCCCAGGGTGAGTTCTGGGCGATCATACCCCGGGAAGGGGACCTTATCGATGAGTTCATCGGATCGATGGTCCTTGATGTGAATGAGAGCATACAGCCGCTGATGATGACACAGGAGAGGGACATGGTGCCGATCTGGGTCCGCAGAAGCTCACGATCGGTAATCTGACAGCTTTCTCTGTTCCGGGGAGAAGGCCAGGCAGGTTTTCCAGGACCTCCGTGCAAAGTGTGGGAACCGGCCGAACTCCCTCACCCAGGATCCGAGAAACTCGCGCGTAACTGGATCGCCGGGATAGCCCGAGCCGATCTTCCTTCCCACCTCCGCCTCCAGTTCCGAGATCTTCATGTCCCTTGTCACTTTGGCAAGGATGGACGCGCCGCCCACCACCGGGTGATGCAGGTCCGCCTTATGCATGGAGGTAATGCTGATACTGGAACCTCCCGTAAGCTCATTGTGGAAATGTAATATCCGTTTGCCGAACCTATCCGCGTTGGTATCTGCAGCGTCAACTATCACGTGATCGATCCGGGAGGGGGCGGCCTCCATCGACAGCGTACATCCCGATGGCAGATCTGGATGCAGGACCTCAGTATTCTGTGATATTGATGATAACACCGATGAGAACGCCAGCACCTCAAGGTGGTTGATGGTCATCCTCCGTCTCGCCTCGTCTATCCCCTCTGCAGATATCTCCATAATGCAGTGGCCCCCGATCTCCCGCAGGCGGTTGAACAGGCAGGCTCTCCTTGAAGGAGAGAGGAGCTTGGAATCCTTTACTCCCATCTCCTCAAGCTCGTCCTCTCCGTTCCAGGCCAGGGCAGCTACCACCAGAGGGCCCAGCACAGGTCCCCTTCCAGCCTCATCGATCCCCAATATCATCGGTCAGGGGAATGAGCCGGCAAGATATAGGTTTTCTCCGGCTGAAACCGCCCAATAAACGTGGGACCCTGGTGTCAAGGTCATGTTCACTGTAATAAAATTCCGCATATCTTCCGTCAATATGGAATGTTATATCTATCGCCTGTACGATATCCATGACAGAGGATGGATACAGATGACCTTCTATATCGAGACAAAAGAGGCAAGAATACGGTTTGAGAACGAACTGCAGAGAGGCGGCACCGTTTTTACAAAAGAGCAGATAGACCTGTTGGGCAATGCATTTGACCGGGGCATCAGGTCCCTTGCCGTGAATATCACCGAAGAGATCGCTGAGCTTCACCAGCTGGGTTAAGTTGATATCGAATAAACATCATTATAGATTGGGGAATCGACATGGTTGAGGAAGAGATCATATCCAAGGGCGCTCTTGAAAGGGAGATCGCCTGCCCGGAGTGCGGCAAGACCATGATGCAGGTCTATCTGAATTACAACGGGAGCACGATCCTGATCGACAACTGCAATGGGTGTGGCAGCTACTGGTATGACAAGGGAGAACTTGACAAGGTCCTTGGTGAGGACGAACTGGAGAGTATGCTCAACCTGAAGATGCCCAGCAGGTCAGGTTCCAGGTTCCCATGCCCCCGCTGCGGAGGAGATCTTGCTGTCAAGATGCTGCTCAATGTGGAGATCGATCAGTGCAAAAGCTGTTCGGGAGTATGGCTGGACAAGGATGAGATCGGTCAGATCAAGGCGGCATGCAGGGCCGGAATGGATCCCAACACCCTTGTTGACCTTATCAACAGTATGGAGTGAGTTGCACCTGGACCAAGGGCACCAAACCCTCCCGGGATAGGATGCTCATCTGCGATCGAGATGATCGCCATGAACGATACGCTTCTTCCGAGGAGCACCTGATAGATGTGGTTATCATGGGCCAACTGGATGGAAAAGGGACAACCGCCGGGGGTGGGAGGTCGTTCGGACGGGGTATCATCTCTTTCTGGATTGAAAATCAATGGTACATCATTGGCCTGATCAGCGTCATCGGCGTCGGACTTGGATATATCGGCTTCATGAAGTACTACGGTGACGATAGATCCCATCTGGATTACCTCTACTACACCCTTCAGCTGTTCGGACTGGAGTTCACACCGGGCGATGGCAGCTTGCCCCTGGAGCTCGAGATAGCGAGGTTCCTGCTTCCCATACTCACCATATATACCATCGCCAGGGCCATGTTCTCCCTGTTCCGCGAACAGATGAGAGGTCTCAGGATCCACATGTTCTACAAGGACCACGTCATCATCTGTGGCCTTGGTGAAAAGGGGGCATCCCTCGCCAGGGATTTCAGGGAGCACGGGGAGAAGGTTGTCGTTATCGAGATCGACAAGGACAATCCGGATATCAGGAATGCAATGGACCTCGGCGCTCTGGTAATTATTGGAGATGCTGCAAACAGGAAGAACCTGATCCGTGCAGGTATCGAGAGGGCCAGAACACTCATAGTCACCTGCGATGACGACAGCACCAATATCGAGGTGGCGATCAAGGCCAACAAGATCGGCCACAAGACGGGCCTGGGAACCCATGTCCACCTGGATAACAGCAAGTTCACCTCCCTTTTCGAGAGGAGCAGGGGACACGCGGGCAGGATCGGCAGGGGAAGGATCAACTTCTTCAACGTTTTCGAGAACGGAGCCCGCCAGCTTCTCATGGAACACCCACCGGACATCTACGCTGACAGGAATTCAGGTGGTGATGTCAGGATGCTGGTGATAGGTTTCGGCAGCCTGGGCGAAAGCCTCATCCTGCAGGCCATCAAGACGGGGCACTTCCGAAGCGGATGCAATATGGACATCACGGTGATGGATGAGGGTGTGAGACGTAGAGGGGAGCTTTTTCTGAACAGATACGATAAGATATCCAATATCACCGATGTCAAGCTCTCATTCAAGGAGATCTACATGGACGGTTCAGGCTGCTTTGATACGAAATTGGTGTACAGGAACGACCTGGAACCGATGTACGATATACTGTATATGTGTCTGGAAGATGACACGAGAGGACAGACATCGGCCCTCAACATAAACATGAAACCCAGGCCAAAATGCGTGCCGATAGTGGTGAACATCATCCAGAACCTCGGCTTTGCGGCCATCCTTCAAAACAGGGAAAACAGGCTTCTCGAGAACAGGAACATCCACTTCTTTACCCCGATACAGAACGCGTGCAGGCGGGAGATAGTGGTGAACGAGAGGCTCGATCTCCTCGCAAGGACGTTTCACGAGAACTACCTGTCCATGAGAGGCTCGGACAGGAAACGGAAGAGATCCGATAAGGACCCCTCACTGAGACAATGGTCGGACCTCCCGCTTGAACTTAAGGATTCCAACAGGCAGCAGGCGGATCACATGGAGGTCAAATTAAGGACGATCGGCTGTGAGCTCGTACCGGGTGGACAGGGAAAAGGGGGGAAATTCTCATTCAAACCGGAGGAGGTGGAGATGCTCGCAAGGATGGAACACCATCGTTGGAATGCAGATAGGTTCCTCGATGGTTGGAGGTATGGAAAGAAAAAGGACACCGAAAAAAAGGTGAGCCCCTACCTGCTGAACTGGGAGGATCCGAACCTCACGGAGGATATCAAGGATTACGACCGCGAATTCGTCAGGAGGGTGCCCAGGATCCTCAGGAATGCCGCACCGGAGAGGTTCAGGATAGTCCGTGAAAAATAACCATTATATTGTGGATCATCCCTGTTATTGGAAAGGAGGGATAATTAATCGTGGTCCATCCGCTCCCAGGTCACCTTGTATGGAAATATTGTATGGATCCACAGGATCGGGCGGCCCAACTTTCTGGCATATTCCACAACCTCGCCAGTGCCTCCTCTTCCCCTGGCTGATCTCCCGTCCCATAACGCTATCAGGATATCGCATCTCTCCACCATCTGATGGCCGCACGCCTCATAGGCCAGGGCCCGGATCTCCTCCGGACCGCTGGGGCCGTCTGGCATGGAAGGTATATTGACGACATCCACGGCCACGGCCCACTGGACGAGTGAGCGAAATTCCAGCCTGGAACCCTCAGATTCGAAATCCATCATGTACTCCTCCATATCCATCGGAAGAAGTACGGAGAGCGTGGTGTCTGCGCCCTGTCCCATAAGCTGTCTTACCAGGAGCCTATCAGCCCCCTCGGCCAACGGGCTGAGGATCTCTACCCGCTCCTTTCCCAACACCAGTTTTCCCAGAGCGTTGTCCATGTTCACTATGAGCGCCATATCGAAAGGTAGGGCCCTGTGTCCCGTGGTCCCGATCACCAGGACCCCATCCTCCCCACATGCACTTTTTTTCATTTCCATGAACTCATCCTTCACTTCTTACCAAAAACTGCTGCCCGGCCATACGAGGGTTATCCCCGTTCATCCATTACCTCAGATCCTGTTGGGCTCTGCATCCTCCCATTCATCGCCATCTGATATCCTGTAGAGGGAGAGGTCATCGACCGAGCTGACGGGCCTTCCGATCTCCATCCCGGCCAATAGGACTCCGCCGATACCTCTGTCCTTGTAGCAACTGGAGCTGATCAAGGTAAGCAGCTTTCCCCCGTACATGGAGTGCCCCGAAATATTGTGATCATGTCCCCTGATCATTATCCCACACTCCACATCGTCCAGGAAAGCCTTCAGCTCACCCTCCGAGAAATTCGCCGTTGTGCTCACCTTGCCTCGATAACTGGCGGTATCAACAGGGCTCCCCCAGAGCGACCGGATCAACACCTCACTGTCCCCACGCCTGATATCGTGGATCGATCCCTGATCAGCCCTGGGGAATCCGGCATGTGATGCGATTACCCCGTTCGACGTCCTCACGAACAGGGGCAGGAGTGAGAATATACCGATCATCTCGTCATGTATCTCCCTGGAAAGGTCCGTTCCAAATAGATCGTGGATCTCCATGGGAAGTTCGTAAGGAGCGAACGTGAGAAGATCTATGGCCTCGTGGTTCCCTCTCAGCAATATGATCTCGTCTGGATACAGATATTTCATTGAAAGGAGATAGAGGATCGTAAGGGCTCCACCGTTCCTGATCTCCTTTGGAGCACGGTCAATATAATCCCCAAGGAACACAAGTTTCACGCCCACTCCCTTCGCCTCGAGAGACCGGTTGGATCGCAATTTAAGAAAACGATCGATGACCTTCTTACAGGTATCCAGGTCACCGTGGATATCACCCACAAAATATACAATATAGGATATTTTCCCTACGGCAGTGATCTCAACAAGGGGGAACTCATCCATCTCCACAAAGTTCGCCCTGACCCCCCTCAAGTATTCAAGGGCGTCCGCATCCGCCTCAAATGGGACCCCTTCCGGTTTGGCCACTATCCTCCTGGCCAGCATCTCAATGTCCATGATATCACAGATCCAATAACGATCCCCAATTGGGCCCATATATGAAACTGCCAAACTACTATTTTGGTTTGTTCATTGGCCGTCCATCACTTTCTGCTGGACCTGAGCGTGTATAGTTTGTGGAAAAAGCCTTTCGCCTTTTCATCAGCGATCCTCTCAAGGTGTTTCTCGTTCAGCCTGAGGAGCTCCCCCTCATCAAGCCAGATGCCAAGGCACTCGGTACACTGATCGACCTCGACGTTGTACATGTATTTCATCGTCATGAAACCGCCGCATCTCGGGCAGTCAAAGTTGGCCCATGCATCCATACCGTCTGCTTTCTTGACCTCCTTCTCGGCCAGCTTATCCTTGACGACCTTCTTGAACTCTCCTTTGTCAAACCAGTAACTATCACACTTCCCGCAGTAATCAAGGTACACATTTGGACCGGGGATCTCTATCTCCATCCGTTCCATCGGAATCTTGCAGTGCGGACAATCGATTATCATTTTGAGCTCCTCTGCCTTCAAACCCATGATCCTTCCTCCAATGAATTTATTACATCCACCGTAACGAAACGAGGTTATATAACGATTTTTAAAAATATAGGCCTATGCCAGTCGAGCCATGCCAGAAAACATATCCGCAATGAGCGTATATCACGGCCATTGTAAGATCGTTTGAGGGATAAGATGGAGAATGGCACTCCCGACATCACATATCTTTTCGAGCCCAGAGGGCTGGCCGTGATAGGCGCCTCGGGGGATGATACCAAAATAGGCCACATGATCATGGACAACATGGTATCCACCGGTTACGAGGGGGGCATCTATCCCGTCAATCCAAAAGGAGGAACTATCCTTGGAAAAGAGGTTTACAGATCGATATCTGACATCGATGCTGTGGTGGATATCGCGATCATATCCATACCCGCACACCTCGTGTATGATGCCGTGTCGGAATGTGGAAAAGCTGGTGTGAAGTTCATAATAATAATCACCTCCGGCTTCTCTGAGATAGGAAACCGGGAGGAGGAGCGGAGGATAGTTGACATGGCAGTTCGCCATGGTATGAGGGTTCTCGGGCCCAATGTCTTCGGGATATATTCGGGAAAGATGAAACTCAATGCCACGTTCGGGCCCAGGGACATCGTCCCGGGCAATGTGGCGATACTATCCCAGAGCGGAGCACTTGGGATAGCAATGATAGGTAAGACCGCCAAGGAGGGCATCGGGCTCTCAACCATCATATCCATTGGAAATAAATCCGACATAGATGAATCCGACCTTCTGGAGTACCTGATGGACGATCAGGATACCAGGTCCATCTTCCTCTACATAGAGGGCGTCAAGGACGGAGAGAGGTTCAAGAACACCCTTATGCGGGTGACCCGAAAAAAACCGGTTGTGGTGATCAAATCCGGTAGATCGAAGAGGGGGGCGTTGGCTGCGGCCTCTCATACGGGATCCCTTGCAGGGTCAGATGAAGTGTTCGATGCCATCATGAGACAGTGTGGTGTCGTCAGGGCCGAGAGTATTCAGGAGGCCCTGAACTGGTGCAAATACCTCTCCAAAGCCCCCTTTCCAAAAGGGGATAGTGCGGTCATCGTGACGAACGGGGGCGGGATAGGGGTCATGGCAACCGATGCCTGTGAGAAATATGGGGTCAAGCTCCTTGACGATACGGATCTTACCAGGGAGATCTTCTCCCCGGTGACACCCTCCTTCGGATCGACCAAGAACCCTGTGGACATCACAGGAGGTGCAACGGCCCAGGATTATCACGATGCCCTTCTCGCCGCACTGGAGAGCGATAGGATCCATTCGGCTATCGCCCTGTACTGTGCCACATCGTCATTCGATATGGAGAACCTCTCGAGGATGATGGAGGAGATCTACACCAGATATATGGACAGGGGCAAACCCATCATCTTCTCCGTCCTGGGAGGTGAGAAGGTGGAACAGGCCGTGAACTCACTTCGATCAAAGGGCGTACCGGTCTTCTCCGACGTATACGATGCCGTGGGGACCCTGGGAATACAATACAGGCAGTACCACCATCAGAACGACCTGGTGGAGGAGATGCCATCCGCGGATATAGACGACGCCGAGGTGAAAGATATCATCCGGTCCGTTTACGATGACGGCAGGACGTCCCTGCTGGCCCAGGAAGCCCAGAAGTTGATGCGGGCTTGCGGCATCTCCATGCCCAGGGCCGGGGTCGCCTCCAGCCTTGAGGATGCGGTGAGCATCGCAGATGATATCGGTTACCCGGTAGTTCTGAAGATCGCCTCACGGGATATCCTTCACAAGAGCGACGCAGGAGGCGTGGCACTGGACCTCGAAAGCAGTGATGAGCTGATAGATGCGTACCAGGGCATTATCAGGAACGCCCGCTCGTACGATCCAAATGCGGTCATCGATGGGGTCGAGGTCGCCGAGATGGTGAGAAAGGGGGCGGAGACCATCCTGGGTGCAAGGATCGACAGCTCCTTCGGACCGGTGATGATGTTCGGCCTCGGGGGGATATACGTTGAGGTCATGAAGGACGTTACATTTCGCTCATGGCCCATGACCCGCAGCGACATCCTGGAGATGATCAAGCAGACCAGGTCATTTCCCCTTCTATTGGGCGTCAGGGGGGAGAAACGGAAGGAGATCGACCTTATCGTTGATACGATGGTCAAACTTGGGGTCCTTCTGGATAAACATCGTAGTATATCGGATATCGAGATCAATCCCCTGGTGGCATACGAGCTGGGAAAAGGGATCAGGGCAGTTGACATCAGGGTCATACTCAATGAGGAAGGAGGATCGAAATCATGAAGAGGATAGTGATCGCCTCGGTCAAGAAAGGGGCAGGAAAGACGAGCCTTATCGTTGGATTGGCGAGGAACCTCAAGGTCAGGGTCGGATATGTTAAACCCTTCGGGGAGAGGGTAATATACCGGAACAAGAAGATCCAGGACCTGGACTCCTCCCTGATGAAGGATATCCTCCACCTCGGGGGAGAGGCCAGTGAGATGAGCATCGGTTACGACCATTCCAAATTGAGATATCTGTACGATAAGGAAAAGGTCTGCGGAAAGCTCATGGAGATGGCCGAGACGGCTGGTAAGGATAAGGATGTCCTGTTGGTGGAGGGGGGCGATATCACAAGCGGTGCATCCGTACACCTCGACCCGATCTCGATCGCCAGGGGCATCTCGGGAAAGCTCGTTTTCGTTGTCAGCGGAGATGATGATACGATCATGGACGATATCACCTTCGTGCGCAGATACGTGGATATGGAGAACGTTGATTTCGTCGGCGTCGTTGTGAACAAGGTCCAGAACGTCACCAGATTCAGGCATGATCACCTGAAGAATATCAGGGAAAAAGGCGTCCCCGTCCTGGGAGTCCTGCCGTATAGAAAGGAATTGAACTACCTGACAATGAATTTTATCTCCGATTCCATCACGGCGAAGGTACTTGCAGGCGAGGAGGGCCTGGGAAACAGGGTGAAGACGGTCCTCGTCGGATCCCTTTCGGCGGACAGGGCGCTCAACAGCCCCCATTTCCACAGGGAGAACAAGCTTATCATCACGGCAGGGGACAGACATGATATGATCCTTGGGGCCCTGGGATCGAACACGGCGGGCGTCCTGCTGACGAACAACATCCTGCCCAGCTCGAAGTTGCTTGCCCTGGCAGGAGAGAAGAGCATCCCTCTACTGCTCGTCTCCGCGGACACCTTCCAGGTGGCCAAGATGATCGATGACATGGAGCCGCTGCTCACAAGCTGTGATGAGGAGAGGATCGCCCTGCTGGAGGAGATGGTCAAGGAGATGGTGGATCTGGACGGTTTCCAGTAGGCCGCCCATGGGAAATAATATATCTTATCGTATCCGTTGAAGGGGATGATGCACTGGAAGGAGATGCTCGATAGGGCGGTAAGCACCAGAAGATCGCTCCTCTGTGTCGGCCTTGACACGGATATGACCCGGTTTGGGGAGGATGCGGACCAGCTGGAGATCAACAGGGGGATCATCAGGGCAACCTCTGACCTTGCAGTGGCCTACAAGCCCAACATGGCATTCTACGAGGCTGAGGGACACCGGGGTATGAAGGTCCTCGAGGATACGATAGAGGTGATAAGGGAGGAGGCCCCGAACACGTTGATCATCCTGGATGCCAAAAAGGGCGATATCGGCAATACGTCCAGGGCCTATGCCAGATCTGCTTTTGAGGTCATAGGGGCGGACGGCATCACCGTCAATGCATACATGGGAAAGGATGCGGTCGAGCCGTTCTCTGACTATCAGGAAAAGCTCATCTTCGTACTCTGTCGTACGTCCAATAAGGGCGCATCGGAAGTTCAGGACCTGATCTCTGGAGATGAACGCCTGTACAACATCATGGCCAGGAACATCCGGAGCTGGGACCGATATGGCAACCTGGGAGCCGTGGTTGGGGCCACTTACCCCGAGGAACTGGGAAGGGTTCGAGAGATCCTGGGACCCTCGACCCCCATTCTCGTTCCAGGCATTGGGACGCAGGGAGGGGATCTGAAGAAGGTCCTGATCAATGGAACCAGTGAGGATGGAACGGGCGTCCTCATCAATATCTCAAGAGGCATCATGTTCGCTTTCAAGAAGGACGAGTATCAGGGTCTTTCAATGGGAGAGGCCGCACGGCGGGAAACTCGTAAACTTCACGAGATGATCAGGGCCGAATTGACCCAGAATGGGAGATGGTGAGATGGCAAAAGAGAATTCAGAACCCATGGAAGATGTGGACCTGATGGTCAAGAGGAGCCCGATATCGGGTTCAGGTATTGCCAGGGTCCACGTATCTGTCCTGCAGATGGTCAGGGTCGAGGAGGGCAAACCCGCGCTCCTGCG
>JAUVCY010000205.1 GCA_030595585.1 Thermoplasmatota archaeon | reverse complement strand
AGATCACCGAATACAGGATCGATCACGAGCACGGGATCGAGATCAACACCTCCGAGCCCATCGTGGTCTACAGGGAGACCATAATGAAGTCCTCGGTAAGGTCTTTCGAGGGGAAATCCCCCAACAAGCACAACAGGTTCTACTTCCGGGTGTCCCTTCTGCCCCAGGAGGTGATCGATGCCATCAAGAAAGGAGAGATCCCGATGGATGCAAAGATCAAGGAGCCCAAAAAACTGGCAAAACAACTAACGGAGATGGGAATGGCTCCGGAAGATGTCAAGCACGTATTCACGATACACGGTGCGAATATATTCTCGAACTGCACCAAGGGCATACAGTATCTCTTTGAAACAAAGGAGCTACTCATCGACTCCTTCAAGGAGGCCGTCGACAAGGGCCCGAGATCATGGGAGCCCGTGGAGGGCATGCTGGTCAGGCTGATGGATGCAAAGCTCCACGAGGACAACATCCACAGGGGGCCGGGTCAGGTCATACCTGCGGCAAGGTCCGGCATCTACGGTTCAATGGTCGAGGCGGGTACGACACTGCTTGAGCCCAAGCAGAAGCTGTTCGTCTCCGTCCCCCAGGACCTTATGGGCGCCGTGAACAGTCAGCTCAACACCAGGAGATGTACCATCGAGGATATGCCCATGGAGAGGGACCAGGTGACCATCATCGCCAAGGCTCCGGTCTCGGAGCTGTTCGGCTTCGCCGCCTCCATAAGGGGGGCAACCCAGGGCAAGGCGCTCTGGACGACGGAATTCGCTGGTTTCGATCCAATCCCAAGAGAACTTTTGGATAATGTAACCAAGGAGATAAGGACCCGAAAGGGACTGAAACCCGATCCGCCCACAGCCGATTACTATGCAGCATAAGTTACACTATGCGCCAATGTTAAATATAAGGAGCAGTTAAGGGAGAATAATCCTGATTGGAGGAAGAAAAATGGCAACAGAAAAACCGCATATAAATCTGGTTTTCATAGGTCACGTAGACCACGGGAAATCCACATCCGTAGGTAGGGTCCTACTGGACACTGGTCACGTCCAACAGCACCTCATCGATAAGTTCAGGAAGGAAGCCGAGGCAAAGGGCAAGGGCTCCTTTGAGTTCGCATGGGTCATGGATAACCTGAAAGAGGAGAGAGAGCGCGGTGTGACCATCGATGTGGCGCACAAGAAGTTCACCACTGACAAATACTACTTCACCATCATCGACGCACCCGGCCACAGGGACTTCGTCAAGAACATGATAACCGGCACATCACAGGCCGATGCAGCTGTTCTCGTCGTGGCGGCACCCGAGGGTGTCATGGCCCAGACGAAGGAGCATCTTTTCCTCGCCAAGACCCTTGGTGTGAAGCAGATGATCATCAACGTTAACAAGATGGACGCCACCCAGCCCAAATATTCCGAGAAGAAGTTCAACGCCGTCAAGGAGGAGATCTCCAAGCTACTGGCAATGGTCGGAACCAAGGTAGATGACGTTCAGTTCGTACCCACCTCCGCATTCGTTGGAGACAACGTGGTGAACAAGTCCGACAACCTTTCCTGGTGGAAGGGGCCTACCCTGGTAGAGTGCCTCGATAAACTTGAGGTCCCCCAGAAGCCCACAAAGCTTCCCCTGAGGATCCCCGTGCAGGATGTCTACTCCATCACCGGTATCGGAACCGTTCCCGTTGGCAGGGTCGAGACAGGCGTAGTGAAGATCGGAGACAAGGTGGTATTCTCACCTTCCGGCTCAAGTGGCGAGGTAAAATCCATCGAGATGCATCACGAGATGATGGACAGCGCCGAGCCTGGTGACAATATCGGGTACAACGTGAGAGGTGTTGGAAAGACCGACATCAGAAGGGGAGATGTCTGCGGTCCAATTGGCGGCGCTCCCACAGTGGCGAAGTCCTTTGACGCCCATATAGCTGTACTCTCCCATCCCTCCGTGATCACCACGGGATATACACCTGTGTTCCACCTTCACACGGCCCAGGTCGCATGTACGTTCATGGAGCTGACGAAGAAGATGGACCCCAGGACCGGACAGGTGAAAGAGGAGAACCCACAGTTCCTCAAGACCGGGGACGTTGCGATCGTCAAGATCCAGCCTACAAGGCCCCTGGTCATCGAGAAGGCCAAGGAGATCCCCCAGCTTGGAAGGTTCGCCATCAGGGATATGGGTACCACCGTGGCTGCTGGAATGTGTCTTGACATAGAGAAGAAGGAGTGATCTCGGGAGGAGTTGAATTGGTCGCCAAAGCGAGAATATCACTTACCGGAACCGATGCCCAGAGCATCGACGGTGTATGCGATCAGATCAAGTCCATATCCGTGAGGGCGGGTGTCAACCTTTCTGGCCCGATCCCACTTCCCACCAAGAGGCTTGTGGTCCCCTGTAGAAAATCACCTGACGGCGAAGGGTCTGAGACCTGGGACCGCTGGGAGATGAGGGTACACAAGAGGCTTATCTATCTCGACGCTGACGACCGGGCCCTTCGATCTCTAATGAGGATCAAGGTACCCGACGGCGTGAACATCGAGATCGTTCTGAGATCTTAAGGGGAAGTTCGCTTCCCCTTCATTTTTTTTCTATTGGTAGTGAGCGCTGAAGGTTTATACAGGGACACTTCGATCAAACAAGAACCTCTCCGCAGTAGGTGCAGAAATGGGTGTTCCCCCTGTTGGGTTTGCCGCAGTCGGGACAGATATGCTTCTCCCCTTTCCCCCTGGGTTTTTTACCATTCTCGGGATGTGGAACTATCTCATCTTTACCGGCCCCCATCGATATGCGGGCATCCTTCAGTGCGAACCTCTTAACATCGTCCAGCTGTTTTTCCTTCATGGGGGGGAGGGCCAAAACCAGCTTGATGCCCTTTCGGGTCATCCCCAGATGGAGGTATATGCCAAGGGCCTCATGCACCTCCCCCTTGAGCTCCCCCTTCCTTATCATCACCAGGAGGGTCCCCGTGATGTCGTGGACCTTTGACAGGCCCACCTCTGCCAGATGTGTGAGCGGTATCCGGTCCCCCCTCCTCACCCGGGAATGGTACAGGTAGAACGCCATCTTGTACCTCAGGTCCCTCCAGTACTCATCCCTCTTCCAGATCACGTACAGGCTGATCACCGCCCCAAGTGGGATGACCCCCAGTATTCCCATCATTACGTTCCCCAGGAGCGACAGTACCAGATCGTCGTACAACTTCTCCCCCAATATGTGCAGTCCAAACGACTCGGCGATAACGCCGAACATGAGAAATAGAAAGATGGGCAGGAATACCGCAATGGCCGTAATGGGGAGTATCGATCTTGAGCTTACCATCGCCTTCCTCTCCCGAGAAACGTGCTACCACACGATTGGGCTCATTGTAGATATAATTACACAGCGGTTGTCTATCTGGATACTATCTGGATAGTCTTTTTATCCCATCAGGGTGTTATCCACATCCGGAAGATAGGGAGACCTGGAGATGATCTGGAAGAGGTATTGGTCGAAAGATGAGATCAGGCTCTACATCTTCTTCTCGTACCTGTTCATTCTCATCCAGATAATATCCATTGCCTTCGGCTACGGCGTCTACTTCATGTTCGCGTTCATATCCATCGTTTTCATACTGTTCGTGATAGTGACGGTCATCTTCGATTGGAAAAAGGACCTTGTATTCACGTCCATGGAGTTGAAGGACCAGGATAAGACCTGGATGTTCATCAAGTGCAGGAAGAATTTCGGAGAACCGCTCCTGGTCAGGTCCAAAAAGAGAAGGTATTTCTGGAAATACAGAAAGGGCCATATCTTCATCTACTTCCCCGGAAAGTACCTGGTCGTCATCAGGCGGGGGGACAAGAAAATGATGAAACTGCTTATGGAGATCTCGAAGAAACAGCTTTTTTAAGTTCAAATGAGGTTTGAATCCCTCGAAATCATATGCGCCATTCTTCATAGCGATGATAAATTGACGAAAGAAGAATGGCGCAGAGGAGGGGATGTTCCGAATTGATCCAAATCGATGATCGCCAATTCGGAACAGCCAGGAGAAAAACGGTGCTCAACATCATGTTGCATTTTTCTCCGTATTAAAACTGTATAGCGCGCCATTTTCTGTAGCTTTTATAATTAACATAAAGAAAATGGCGCAGAGGAGGGGATTCGAACCCCCGAGGGCTGACGCCCACCGGATTTCAAGTCCGGCGCCGTAGGCCAGGCTTAGCTACCTCTGCAGAGGTTTTCGCGGTTATCCGGGCAAAAGCAAAGGTTACATATAAGACCGACGGCCACCCTAGAAGGTCTCCACGATATAGTTGAGCACAGACCTGAACACGACCTGTCCGTCCCCCTCCTCCGATCCCACCTTGTTCCTG
>JAUVCY010000317.1 GCA_030595585.1 Thermoplasmatota archaeon | reverse complement strand
GGCAGGCCCGATATGTGATGTGGTCATCGTCTTTGCGATCACCGACAAAGAAGCGGGCACCAGGGGCATCAGCACTTTCATCGTGGAGAGCGGATACAAGGGGTTCACGGCAGGCCCTCCCATGGAGAAGATGGGGATAAGAGGGTCCCTGACCTCGGAGATAATCTTCGAGGATATGGAGGTGCCCAAGGAAAACCTCCTGGGAAAGGAGGGGGACGGCTTCAAGATCGCCCTTGCCAGCATCGACGGGGGGAGGATCGGCATAGCCGCCCAGGCCGTGGGCATAGCCCAGGCGGCCCTGGACGAGTCCATCATCTACTCCAAGAAGAGGATCCAGTTCGGAAAGCCCATCGCGTCGTTCCAGGCGATACAGTGGATGATAGCGGAGATGGCCACGAGGATAGAGGCCGCGAGGTTCCTGGTCTACGGGGCGGCCCTGATGAAGGATAGCGGGAAGAGGTTCAGCAAGGAGGCCGCGATGGCGAAGCTGTTCGCGGGAGAGACGGCCGTCTGGTGTACGGGCAGGGCGATCCAGGTCCACGGCGGCAACGGCTACATGCGGGAGTACACCGTTGAAAGGCTTTATCGGGATGCCAAGATCACGGAGATCTACGAGGGGACATCCGAGGTCATGAAAATGGTGATCGCAGGCTCACTGCTGAGATAGGAATGTTGAGAACATTTCCTGAACATCGGTCATTTCAACACGGTTGTCAGGATCTCCTGCGCTGCCGAGTACGGGTCGGTCTCTTTCGCATATATCCTCTCCACCAGCTTCTCGATCCTCTCCTTGAAAACGGACTCATCGAAGATGAGGTTCATCAGCCTCTTCCTGACTATCTCCACCAGCTCGGCCTCGTACCTCCTCCTTCGATGCTCCTCAAATGCTGTGCTCTGCTTGAGAAATGCGTGATGGGCGTCTATCTCATCCACAAGCTCCGAGACTCCCTTTTGCTCCTTCGCAACGGTTGGAACAATGGGCACCCCCCGCTCTCCGGGCATGTGCGATATCTCCACCATCGATGAAAGCTCCGCCATGATCCTCTCGAAACCGGGCCGGTCCGCCTTGTTCACCACGAAGATATCAGCTATCTCCATTATCCCCGCCTTGAAGGCCTGTATCGAATCGCCCAGGCCGGGAACGGTTACGACAACGGTGGTGTCCGCGATCTTTATTATGTCCACCTCCGCCTGGCCCACCCCGACGGTCTCCACGATTATCACGTCCTTGCCCGAGGCGTCCAGGATCTCAACGACGTCGTAGACGGCGCCTGTCAGGCCCCCCAACATCCCCCTGGTTCCCATGCTGCGAATGAATATCTCGGGATCGGATGTGATCGACATCATTCGGATCCTGTCGCCCAGGAGCGCCCCCCCTGAAAAAGGTGATGTGGGATCGATCGCAATGATCCCCACGGTCTTGCCCTTCCTCCTGTATTCCATGGCGATCTCCGCGATCAGGGTGCTCTTTCCCGCACCCATTACCCCGGTGATGCCTATGACCTGCGCCCTTCCGCTGGACGAGTGCAACCTGCCCATCGCCTCCACTGCGATCGGCGAGCTGTTCTCCGCATGGGTGATCAGCCTTGCGATGGCCCTCTGCTCACCCCTCATGACCCTCTCTGCGAGGTCTTTCATCTTTTCACGTTCTCCTTGATGAAGTTCACGATCTCCTCAAGGGGTGTTCCGGGCCCGAATACGCCGTTCACCCCCGCCTCCTTCAGGCCAGGGACATCCTCCTCGGGTATGATGCCTCCACCCACAACGAGAACATCGCCCATTTCGCGCTCCTTCAGGATCTTCGTAACATCCCTGAACAACGTCATGTGCGCGCCGGAGAGCAGGCTCAGCCCGACGACGTCCACATCCTCCTGCAGGGCGGTGTTCACTATCATCTCCGCGGTCTGATGGAGGCCGGTGTAGATCACCTCCATGCCCGCGTCCCTCAGGGCCCTCGCGACCACCTTTGCTCCCCTGTCGTGGCCGTCCAGGCCGGGTTTCGCCACAAGCACACGGATCTTTCCTTCCATTTCAAAACACCTCCATGATCGATCAGAATATCGCAGGCTCCTCGTATTCGCCGAAGACGTCCCTTAGCACCTGGCACGTCTCCCCGAGGGTGGCCTGGGCGTGAACGCAATCCAGAATATACGGCATCGTGTTCTCATCACCCTCCGCCGCCCTCCTGAGCCTCTCCAGGGCCTTTTCCATCTTTCCGTTATCCCTGTCCTTTCTCAGCTTTTTAAGCCTGTTCAGCTGTATCTCCTCTCCTCTCTCGTCCATCCTCAGGATAGGTATCTCCACCTTGTCCTCCATCTGGTACTTGTTCACCCCTACGGTGAACCTCTGGTCCCTCTCATAATCCATCTGAAGCTTGTACGATGCCTCCGCAAGCTCCCTCTGGAAGAAACCCCTCTCTATCGCAGGCACGACCCCGCCGAACTGCTCTATCCGGTCGAAGTACCTCATGGTCTCCTCCTCCATCTTATCGGTGAGCCACTCCAGATAGTACGAGCCGCCAAGCGGGTCCGCCGTGCTGGCGACCCCGGTCTCCTCCTCTATGATCTGCTGGGTCCTCAGGGCGAGCCTGACCGCCTTTTCCGAGGGAAGTGCAAGCGCTTCGTCCATTGAGTTGGTGTGGAGCGATTGTGTTCCCCCCATCACGGCGGCGAGGGCCTGGATGGCCACCCTGACCAGGTTGATCTCCGGCTGC
>JAUVCY010000172.1 GCA_030595585.1 Thermoplasmatota archaeon | reverse complement strand
AACATGAACCTCAACGAGGTGATCGCCAACCGCGCCCTGGAGTTGATGGGATGCGGGAGGGGGCGCTACGACGTGATATCTCCCAACGACCACGTGAACATGGCCCAATCTACCAACGACACCTTTCCAACGGCGATGTATATCGCCGTTCACAGGATGAACCAGGAGCTCTCCCGATCGGTGGAGATGCTCATACGATCTCTCCTGCGAAAAGGTGAGGAGTTCAAGGACGTCATCAAGATAGGCAGGACCCATCTTCAGGATGCGATGCCCGTCACCCTGGGCCAGGAGTTCAGGGCATACGGCGAGGCCCTTACCAGGGTGAACCAGGAGCTCATTCACAGGAACGGGATGCTTCTGGTCCTGCCCATAGGGGGGACGGCGACGGGCACCGGGATCAACACCCATCCGGAGTACAAGCAGAGGGTGATCGACCACCTGGTGGAGATCACGGGCCTGCATCTCACGGCAAATCCCTCCGGCCATGAGGCGATGCAGTCCACGACCCGGATCCTCTCGGTCGCGTCGGCGAACAAGGAGCTCGCCGTGGAGCTGGGAAGGATCGCCAACGACCTGAGGCTGATGTCCTCCGGGCCCACCAGCGGCCTCTCGGAGATCACGCTTCCCGCGGTACAGCCGGGCTCGTCGATCATGCCCGGAAAGGTGAACCCGGTTATACTGGAATGCCTGAACCAGATATGCTTCGTGGTGATCGGGAACGAGACAGCCATCACACAGGCGGCAGGGGCGGGCCAGTTCGAGCTGAACGTGATGATGCCCATGATGGCCAATATAACCCTCAGGTCCGCCGAGTACCTGAAGAACTATCTGCCCATCGTATCCGAAAAGTGCATAGATGGGATCGAGGCGGACCAGGAGGCTCTGACCCAGCGGGCGCTGCAGAACCCGGCTCTGGCCACCCTTCTCAACAGGAGAATAGGATACCTCAAGGCCGCGGAGATCGCCAAGGAGTCCATGTTGACGGGAAGGTCGGTGATGGAGATCGTCACCGAGATGGATATCCTCTCCGAAGAGGAGATCAGGATACTTTTCGATATCAGGTCCATGGTGGGGCAGGGTGGGGAACCGGATCGCTCACAGCAGTGAGATCAGGTACATCACGGTCCCGAACGTGAGCGCCACCGTTATATTGTCATCAAGCACCTTCCATCTGCTCAGGTCGAAGGTCTCCACGAGGGAGGCGAGGAAGCAGGGGACGATCATCAGGAAGCCTCCGGAGTAGATCATCGTGAACAGGGAGGAGGCCCCCAGGAATCCGAGCATCCCCTCCAGCGTCTTGTTCCGGTTCCACGGGAGCTTTACCCTGCCCACCCCGCATCCGACCAGATAAGCGAAGGGATCGCCAAATGCCAGCACGAGGATCGCTGTAAGCGCTATCTCCTCGGGAAAGATGAAACATACGAGCATGACACCCGAGAAATAGGTGATAATGCCCCTGCCGGGGAGCGCCTCATGCGGCCTGTCGAACCTCCCGAGGATCCCCGTGACGATCGGGAGGGGACGTTTCTCCTGGAGAAACGAGAGGGCCAGTCCCAATGCAAGAAGGGCCAGGTAGGCCCATCTCAGCTGGAACATGAAGCTGAGAAGTACGAAGAAGTGGCATCCGAGAAGTATGTGAAACACCTTCCTCCTGACCTCCAGGGGCGAGATCGTGCATCCATCTCCTTCTGTCATCATGTTATGAACGGTGAGCTCATAGAAAAGAATATGTGAAAGGGCCAGGGGAGAATAAGTCAGAGGGGATGGGATGCACTCTGTTTTCAACCTAACCCTTTCCGGGAAACACCCGACGTAATGAAAAATCGTTTCCATCCGTAGGGACCTTATATATGGGTTAGAAATATATAAATAGTTTATCACAAAACAGGGGAAAAATTGGGCGTTCTCGGGCGGAGGGTCGACCGTTATTTCCACTGGAAGCGGTCTCTCCCCGCCTCTCCTATCCGCCTGCCGCCCTTTGGCCTCTCCTGCTCCTTCTCGATACGGGCCTTCTCCGTCAGCTCCCGATATGTGCTCAGCCCTCTTGTGAACGCCGTTATGGCCCCTCCGACGAGGAATGCGCCCAGGAGCATCTCAAGAGGTGTGACCAGATGGCTGGACCCGACCAGGTGAAGAAGCCTCCACCCCTGTATGCCCCATCCCGCCTCTATGATGAACTGCACCGGTATCACGAACAGGAGGAGGACCATTCGGTCAGATCTGCCCATGACTCCCTTGTAATCCCGCCCGCAGCCCACAGCCTGCGACTGCGTCCCCATGTAGGAGGCGAGGAGCACAAATACCACTGCAAGCAGCCCGAATATTGTATTGCTGTAGGGAGATAGTGCGATCCCGCACAGGATGACAACATCGGAGACCCTGTCGAACGTATGGTCCAGAAAATCCCCTGCCGCGGACTCTTTTCCAGTATGTCTGGCCACCCGGCCGTCCATGGTATCTGCAATGGAGTTGAATCCAACCAGTAGAAGTGCGATCAGCAGCAGCCAGGGATCCCCGTTGGGAACCCATTCTCCGGAGAATCCGAAGACGATCCCCGCGAGGATCGCGAAGATGACCGAGAGGTATGAGAAGAAATCAGGCCCCAGAAATGCGAAGATCTTCACGAACGGGTCAAAGAACATGTCCAGTGAGCGTCTGTATCCCTCTAGTACCATCCTGAGATCACCTCGGTCCAGTCCACCTTTCCCGGTCGATATCTGACAAGGGACTTTAAATCTTCCCCCTCGAGGGCCGAGATCATCTTCACAGCCCAATCCGCGCATTCCCCCGGCGTGAGGTCGGTGACGTCCCTCTCGAAGACCCTCTCCTCCCCTCCTCTATCCTTCATCTCCATCAAGGCATCGATCAAAACCGAGGAGACCCCCTCCGCCTCTGCGTTCTCCATGACCTTCCCCTCCGGGTAATTTCGGCTGGAAAGCCTATTCCGGATGGTATCTGGGTCAGCCCTGAGCACCAACACCGCATCGGCGGGGGCGAGATATGACAGGTGCCCGTCCAGAACGTTAATTCCCTTCAGTCCCTCGGCCCACGTTCCCAGAAGGTCCCTGAGCTCGTCCACATCCACCGGGACGGACCCCGTTTCGTCGGGAGGTCCGAACTGCCCCCATCCTTCTATCATCCCGGCGAGGTAATGGACCTGGTAACCCCGCGCCTCAAGCTCCTCCGCTGCGGTGGTCTTTCCACATCCTGGCGTTCCAGATAGGGCGATCAACATCAGATGGACTTATCGAATCCCTTGTAAATAACTATGACCGTACCGGACACCTTATATTACAAGAAACAACGATTATAGACGGTCCATGTGAAGGAAAGCTTTAAAGCCCAACTCACAATTGATAGGTAGGCAGGCAATTAGAGGATAATTCAATGTTCAAAATGGGATTTCTGGGCAGCTGGGTAATGATCCTTGTCATGTTGGCATCGCCTCTGATGCCCCAGGGGGTGCTGGACAGCGGCGCCCTGGATGGCCCCACCCGTGGCCCCGGACTTGACATCAACGTGAACATCACCTCCCATCACGATGGTCAATTTGTCACAATGGATGCCCTTAACATCACTGCGGAACTGAACAATTCGGGTACTCTGGACTTCATTGGAGTGGTCTGGGCCCAGCTATCGATCTACTTTCCGGCAAACGGGACATCTCCCACCCTGGTGTTCCAGGATAACGTATCCCTCGGCGGGGAACTGGAGTGGGTTGGCAACTCATCTTCGGCGACGTTTGCGGGGTGGACCCCGGCGAACGAGGGGTCCTTTCTCGTAAGCGTGTCCACAAATGCATCTGATGACCATCTCGAGAACAATACGGATGAGATCGTCCTTGTGGTGGTCCACGGAGACGAGATAGATGTGGATATCTGGGGTGCTCCTCTGGAGCAGGCGATACCTCCGGGAAAATCCACGCTGAGCGTGGGTTACGACCCTTTCAGGTTCACGGTGAGGAACACGGGCATCCACGAAGATACCTACAATATCACGATCCTTTCCGCCTGGGTAATGCCCGGATATGTCACGGTGGTGGGGCCCCTGGGCCCTGGAGAGGTATCGGCCGAGATCCGGGTGCACGTCGAGGTTCCCTGGGACGCACAGCCCAGCGATCTGGATCAATTGATATTCACGGCCACATCCCGGAGCGATCCGGATGTTGAGGCGAGCGTCACCGTTACCACCAAGACCGTACCCGAGCTGGGCGTTGAGATAACGGTTATGCCCGAGGTCAAGGAGGCCTTTCCCGGGGGCGATTGGGTCTCGATCACATTCGGCATTACAAACGTTGGCAACGTAAGGGACGGCTATGATGTCAGCCTCCTGGTCGTGCCTTCCTCGTGGAGCGTGATCCTTGAGGGCTCGGAGTTCATCATCTTGAACCCGGGCAGGTACGGCACCGTCAGGGCATGGGTGCATATCCCGGAGCTGAACTACGAGACCATGGAGCAGGACCTGACCTACTTCGGCGCCACCGGAAATGTGATCCTTCAGCTCAACAGCCCCGATACGCATTATCAGGCGTCCGCCCAGGGGACGATCCGGGTGGGCCTCATCCACACGGTGCAGATAGAGATCTCACCCCCCTCAAGGACCATCGAGATAAACGAGAATGGAGGGCAGCCCGCCAGGTCCTTCAACATATCCCTCCGCGCCGTGGACAATATCCTGGAGGGAGGCGGGCGGGACCTGAACGTTACGCTATCGCTGCCCGAGGGCCCCAACGGCGTCGAGTTCACTCCATTCTGGGTAAGCGGCCCCAACGAGACAGAATCCGAGAAGTGGTCCGCGGGGATCCCCGAGATCTACAAGGACAACATGAGCCTGGAGGGCGGGGTCTGGCACGAGGAGATCGAGCTCCAGGTGATCGTTCCCACGTTCCCTCTCCACGGCACGGCGCGTATCGCCATCAGGGCAGAACCATTTGCCAAC
>JAUVCY010000337.1 GCA_030595585.1 Thermoplasmatota archaeon | reverse complement strand
CAATGAAAGTGACGCCTGAGGAGGACGGCTGGCTCTTCGAGGTCACCGGAGATGAGGGACAGACCCTCTTCGTTGTTGTTGAAGATGCGGATGGAGAGCTTACCTCGTACCCGATGACATACGCTGACGGCAAATACTCCGCTGTGGTAGATGCGGAGGATGCCGAGGTGGGCCTGAGCTACCATCTCTCCGACGAGGAGGACGGTGGGAGCCTGGGAGCCGGTACCGCCGGGACCCTTACAGATCTGGCAGATGCGGATGAGGATGAACCGTTCCCCCTGTGGATCCTGCTTCTGGTCGCCATCATAGTGATCATTTTGATCATTTTGATCGCCGTGGCCATGTCCAGGGGCAAGGGCGAGGACGAGTACGACGAGGAGTAAGTGTCTGCACTAAAATGAGATCTATCTCACCGTCTGGGGGGCCATAACGGCCCCCCTTTTTTTTTAATAAATACATATCATTTTTTTTAATAAATAATCTACAAAACTAATAATAGAACCACGCGCTCTACGCTCAATAACGGCAACTTAGCATAGAGGTGTAACAATGAGAGGTAAGTTCCTTATGAGAATGATGATCAGTATTGCAGTTCTGATGACCATGGCCATACTACCTATGGGTCAAATGGTTGGGGCGGATGAAGTGGATATCGGAATCCCGGATATCTCAGGAGATATCACGGTGGATCAGACTTGGTCAGGCTCACAGAGCTTTGGATATGTGACGATCCTGGATGGAGTGAGCGTAACCGTATCACCCGGGGCGAGGCTCAGTAATTACTTTTCCACCTCTTTTATTGACGTTCAGGGAAACCTCACGGCAATAGGCGCAGAGCAATCCCCCATCGTGTTCGGGTCACAGGGGAGTACATGGAACAGGGTGCGATCCATTGGCGAGGGGACCATCCATATGGAAAACACCACGATCAACGGGGGCGGTAGCACCTTGAGGCTGTCGGGGGCCCCATCCTATCTCAAGAACGTCACCTCCATCGGGGGAACGGCCTTCTGGATAGATTCCGAGGGGAACAAGATATCGGATTGTACCGCACTGGATGCAGATCTGGGTTTCAATTTTGCCAATGTGTATGATGGCATCGATCTGACGGACTGCCGCGCCGAGCGATGCATGTACGGCATCTACACCTCAAATAGTCAATACATTAACATAACGGGAATGACAATACTTGATTCAATTACCTACTCGATGTACATAAATTCTGCGAGAGACACTCATGTCGATGATTGCACGATCGAGGATGGCGGCAGCTATGCGATCCTGTTAACTGGAGGGAGCCATGGAAGCACGGTGGAGAACTCGAGGTTGAATGGAACGCTGGGAGGAATACACGTATATTCCGATGATGTCACGGTCAGGAACTGCGACATCACATTCTCCGAGGACGACGAGGCCGACTGGGGGATCATATTGGGAGGGACGATCCAGAACCTCATTGTAGAGGATTGTGATGTGAACAACTGCGAGTGGGGAATATACTACATGACCAACAAGTGGTCAGATGCGACCGTAAGAGGAACCAGGTTCGGTCCGAATGTCAGATCCGTCATGATCCCGGAATCCCTCACAAGAGGCATGGCCGATGAGGAGATCAATATCACATTCGAGCACTGCGACCTGAACGCCAACACGTCGGTGGTAATGGGACTCAAGGAGAATTCAAATGTGGAAATGATAAACTCCACCTGGAACCAGGGATTGCCTGATCCCTTCAACACCTCGGGTGGCGAGGTGAATATCAGCTGGCTGCTGGACTTCAAGGCGACGGACGGGAACGGGGAACTGACGCCGTTCAACCTGCTCCTGGAATCCACGAACGGTGACGAGCTTGTCGATATCGACGTGAACGGTGGATACATCGAGGACGTGGAGATACCCCTCTGGCATATCAACGACACGGAGGAAAGGGAGGTCCTCTACGATCTGACCATCACATCCCTTGTCGATCCAAACGTGAAGTTGAGCGAATCAGGAGCCGGTCCCTATGGGGACACACTTCTCTGGATCGAGTGGGACCTGCCGCCTACAAACTCTCTTCCGGACCCGATAACACTTGATGAGGATGAGAGGGTGACCTGGAACCTCAGCGAGTATCACATTGATCCGGAAGGAATGCCCCTGACCTATGAGATATCGGCAGATGACTTCGTCTATTACGATCTGGAAGGAACCTTCCTGACCTTTGGAGGCGTGGATAACTACCACGGAGAAACCTGGATAGATATCAGCGCAACGGATATGGGCGGCAACACCTCCTACGAGAGGGTCTCCATTACCGTTGAGCCTTTAAACGACCCTCCACATCTGGTTGTGGACCTCCCTGAACTGGTGATCGAGGAGGATTCCACCGGATGGATCAATCTGACAGGATATGCTGACGATGTTGAGGGGGACACGTTCTTCTGGAACAGCTCCGCCGTGCAGAACGCCGCCCTCGCCTGGGACGTGGAGAGGATAAACCTCACGGTGATCCCCGATGCAGACTTCTTTGGTGTCATCGAGGTTGAGCTGGAGCTGAGCGATGGA
>JAUVCY010000043.1 GCA_030595585.1 Thermoplasmatota archaeon | reverse complement strand
CGAAGACATCGGTTTCATTTCACACCACCTCCCTTCCTCTTCTTGGTATGGCCTTTCTCTGGAAAGGCACCGCGGAGCGCCATCATGACCCCGGTCACCGCTGCGAAAAGGACGGTGGCCTCTCCAAGCGTATCGAAACCCCTGTAATCGAAGACCACGGCGGACACCACGTTGTTCGTGGCGGTCTCATCGCTCGTGGAGTTGGATAGGAAGAAATCATCCATGGCGGTCCTCTCCACCGATCCATCGATGTTCTCTCCGGCCACGGGATCATAGAGGTCGATCTCTCCCTCCGGTTCGCCGAAGTCCCTCATCTCGTATACGGTAAGGAGAAGTAGGGCCGCAAGGGACATCAGAAATATGATCTTCACACCTTTGCCTATCATCACTGCTCCCTCCTTCTTGTCGCCCTCACGGCGAAGATCAGGATCGCGGTTGTCAGGCCGGCTCCGATGGCCGCCTCTGCGATCGCAACGTCCGGTGCCTGAAGTATGAAGAACTCGAGTGACAGCAGGAGGCTGACACTCGCAAGGGCGATCGTTGCAGAGAGCAGGTCCTTGAAACGCACCACAAGCATTGCTGACACGATCATGCCGATCAACACCAGCAGGTGTATGAGGTCGTACCAGAATCCAGCATCCGAAAGAAGTTCTCCGTAGGTCACGGTTCCACCTCCTCGAACTCATCGATCACCGCCTGCTCCGGTTTGATCCCGGACCTTCTGGCTGCCCTTGCTATCGCATGGGCGCCGGTCGGATTGGTGATAAGCAGAAGTATCAGGGCCACCAGGGTATGTCCTATAAGGGTCAGATATGCGCCCTTGTTGACCTCATCCGCCTCGAAGAACCTCCAGAGGCCGAAGAGTATCACCGCTGCGGAGAAGAATATCATTCCGAAGGTGGTGGTCTTGGTCGCTGCATGGAGCCTGGTATAAACGTCGGGAAACCTGTGAAGCCCGATACATCCCAGGGCGATAAAGAAAGATGAGATCGCTATCAGTACGATCATTGCGATAATGACGCCATCCATGCTAATTCACCTCCTCCTTGGACCCTTCCATGTATTTGGCGATCACCAGGGTGGTAACGAACGAGAGCACAGCGTACACGATGGCGATGTCGATGAATATCACCTCTTCGTGATATGCACCAAGTCCGATCATCATTCCCACCACGAGCGTGTTCACCGTATCCAGCGCGACTATCCTGTCAGGGGACGTTGGCCCGAACAGCAGCCTGACGATGGCTACGATCATTCCCACTGCCATCACGGCAACGCCTATGATGAGGATATTGAACTCCGTGAACGTCATTCCGCAACCCTCCTTGCCCACTCGGGGAACCCTCCGCAGACCTCCCTCATCTTCTCCTGGTCCGTCCTCGTATCCTTGACGAATATCCAGTGGATGAAGAAGTCTCCGGTCCTGTCGTCCACATCGACCGTGAGAGTGCCGGGCGTGAGCGTTATGGAGTTCGCCAGGACCGTCCTGGCGAGGTTCGTCCTCAGCCTGGGTTTTATCCTCACTATCCCGGGCCGTATCTTACCGGTTATGACCCTGAATGCCACGTCGATGTTCGCAAAAGCCATCGCAATAATGAAGGGGAATAGATAGACGATGAAGATGGCCGGCTTGACCACGATATTTGCCGGTTTACCTATTACGTCGTTCTCCCCTTTTCCCAACAGCATCCTGCTGACGACCGCTGCCAGGAGTGATAGGACCACGCCGGCAACGATCTCCTCTACCGCGAAATAGATACCAAGGGTACCACCGGGTTCTCCAGAACCCAACACGAGCAGAAGATAGAGCAGGAGTACCCCAATAAACGTCACCAGAAACGTCAACATAACTATGGGACCCCCTATTTTTTACTTGATTTTAGAAACCGTTTGTGTGAATACACTGTTACTATTTAAACGGATATTATAATCCATTGTGTGATGTTAATGCACAGTCATTCTGGCCTTAATCACAATATTACTATTCCACTGTCGTCATTATGTTAATTATCATATGGACCAAGGATCGATGATGAAAATGGTACCCGGGACCTCCCACTAAACCTATTTAATGGATATTAATCAATATAATTCGGGGATTCTAATGTCGATAGATCTAAATTTTTTATCAAATGGCAAGGATAAAAACAAGATAAAGGCCCGACTTTTAGTCTTTGGGCTAATAATATTGCTTCTATTATCCATTATTCCCGTCCAGAACTCGAACGCAGCGGAAGCGGATATAGAGATGGTCTCACCCAATGGAGGTGAAGCCTTGACAGCCGGGAGCCTGGAACGGATCACATGGTCCATTTCCAGTACGGGCGGATATATTTCCCTTCACCTGTCCATCGACGGAGGGAATACATACTCGAAGCTCGCTTCATTCTCGTCCACCCCTTCCCACGGATACGGCGGGTATGACTGGTCAATTCCTCCGAACCTGAACTCCACCACATGCAGGATAATGGTCCAATGGACCAGCAGTCCGGTCAAACCCTATGACATCTACGATGTGGACATATCGGAAGGGAATTTCAGCGTTGAGCCGGATGTCCATATCACGTTCACAGAGATGCCCGCCCTGATCAGTTTCGGAAGATACTACCTCACAACCTATGACCTCTTTGATCCCGAAGATAAGGTCGGGGGTCTGAAGTTCACGTGGAGATACAACAACGGGTCGGGCTACACTGGCTGGGAGGACCTTCCCGGAATGTTCGATTACTACGACAAGACCCGCGGGTGGATATGGTGGTCCCCCTCCTATCAGGAAAGTGCCACATGTCAGATGAGGGTCGAAGCGCTTGCTCCTGACGGAACGACCGTTCTTGGAAGCGATATCTCGGACTATTTCGACATGATATCCCCCTCCTTGACATTGATACAACCGGACGGGGGCGTCACCCTTGTCTCAGGGTCCACATACACGATCAAATGGCACACGTCCGCAGATCCGGAGGAGGTGATCCACAGCGTATGGATCAGGTATTCCACAAACGGGGGCTCCTACTGGAATTCCCTCGGGTACACGGATAATGATTTCGAGGAGGACTGGACCATTCCCTCGACCGCAACGACCCAGCTTGTGGTCCAGGTGATCTCACTTTACAGTGAGTGGTATAGTTACGCCAACGACACCAGCTCATCCTACAACACGATCATCACCAGCAGCTCCACGCCTTCCGTGACCCTCATCGATCCGAACCCTCCCGTTGACGGAGGAGTGATCATCGGCGCGGGAGAACAATACGACATAGGATGGTCCCTTACAGGAACGGCGAACATAGACCAGCTCAAGATATATTATTCAACCAACAACGGTTCCGACTACATGCTCATCAGAAGGCTGTCGGGCAAATTGATATCACCCTACACATGGACCGCTCCTGCCGTTGACACCTACGAGGCAAGGATCAAGCTCGAGATCGTTCCAAGCATCGGACCAACGAAATCCGTGGAATCGAACCACGCTTTCTACATCTTCGACACAATAGAATTTAACCGGCCTCCGGTCGCCTTCGCTGGGCCCGACCAATCGGTCCTGGAAGGAGATATCGTGACCCTGGATGGTTCGGCATCATATGATCCGGACGGGGATCTGATGACATATACATGGACCAAGATATCACCGATCGACAGAGTAGTTATGCTCGCGGGAGCCGCCACGTCAATGCCGACGTTCAGCGTGGACCTTGAAAACTACCCTGTGACCTTCGTTTTCGAACTGGAGGTCTCCGATGGCAATACCCATGGAGGGGTCCTCCTCTACAATGTGGACAGGGTATCGATCAGCGTTACTCCAAGAGGTCCTGATATCGTGTCCTTCAAACCCGACACGGGTTGGAAGGGGACAGATCTAACGATCCGTGGAAATGACCTGATGGGTGCCGAGATTCTGATCGGAACGGAGGCCGTGGCAACGGTACCCACATCACCCTCGGTCGATCATCCGAACCCCGATCAGGTGTACACCTTCACCATCAACAGAGCACTGCCAAATGGATCCTTCGACATCACAGTGAGGACCTTGATAGGCGAGGATACATCCGAAGATCAGATCGAGATGTATCCGGAACCCGTCTGGCTATACGATAACGGTATCGGATTCAGCAACAATCACACGAACCAATACAGCTACCCATGGAATCCAGGCGACTCGGGAGTATACCGGGATGTGTTCGGGAACCAGGTCTATCTAAACATATGGATATGCATCGGCGTTCCCGTGTGGACTCCCTGGAGCGGATGGTATTGTCTTGGATATGAGATAGAAGAGCCTTTCGCACCCGATCCGCTTGCCGCCATACTATATGGATTTGCGTTCAGTGAGATCGGAGCGGACGGGGAATGTTTCGGAATGAGCACGTCTGTCCTTGAATACTATCACGGCAGGATAGATAAGGATGATTTCGGTCAGACCGTGGATGACTGGGATGAGCTTGAAAGGGAAGGGGATTTCCTGCGCCACATCAGGATGAGGCAGGGTTCCCAGATCGGTGCCGAGATCCTACATGACTACCTTGGAACATTGATCAACGGACTGGTACCTTCATCCGATTATACCGGAATGGGAGTATTGATCAATACCGTAAAACACTCCATTGATACAGGCGAACTCGGAATAATGTCCCTCATCGACGGCGGGGGTCATGCGGTCGTTCCCTATGCCTACGAGGACAGGGGCGGGAAGACCTACTTCTACGTCTATGATTCGAACAGGGCGGGATTTTCCAGCCCGGACAGCGCTAACTTCTGGGCTCAGGCAGGGGGCGATGACAATGATAACCCTCCCGCGGTCGTGATCGATAGGTCCGGGCTTTACTGGGACTGGTCCTTCGAGATGGCAGACGGTGACATGTGGGGTAGTCCTGTCGGCATAGGTTTCGTTCCCTATTCCACGGTCGTCGGCGACAGGACCATTCCAACCTCGATAACCGGTATCTTGGACCTGCTGGTCGGATCGGCATCCATGTCCATCGAGGATGATGGGGGCAACATATCCGGCGTCGGAGAGGACGGATCGATCCTCTGGGGAATACCAGATGCTTCACCGCTTCCGTTCTATGGTGGGGCAGGGGACAGGCCTGATTCCTTCTTCCTCCCTGTCGGGAACTATTCGACCCACATCTCGGGCGATGAGGATGGGACCTACAACTGGTCGATGATGAACAACGGTTCATCTGCCTTCCAGATCGAAAATGCAGAGGTCGATGCGAATTCCAATGACACCGTCGAGATAACCTACAATGATGGGAACCCTTACCCCGGTGAGATGGTCTATTCCTCGGCTGACGACAGCAAGGAATATGATTCCGGCATGGTCCACAATTACGGCCCGAGGTATCGGACCTTCAAGGTGATAGGCGCAGAGCTCAACGACGACGGGGAACACGGGGACGGGATACACGTCCTCAGGGCCACCGATGATTATTCGGGGCTGATCTTCGAGAACCGCGGCGGAGGTCCCACGACCTTCGACGTGGAATTTACGACCAATGTGATGTCCGAGGATGACTGGAATGGGACAGATAGGCCAGGGACCGGATATATTCCCACTGCATTCAGGTACAATATCACGGTGGAACCCGGAGAGACCGTTGTCATCAAACCTCTGAACTGGTTGAACCTCAATGATACCCTGGTCATCCTGGAAGGTGAAACGGTCCCGGACCCGCCAACACTGCTGTCACCTCGGGAGATCGGGGGAGAGGTGAACCTTGAATGGAACGCTCCCGGTTCCAACGGAGGATGGCCCATTCTGGAATACAACATTTACAGGGGTCCGTCGGAGGATGATCTCACCCTCCTTTCAGCTGTGGAGGGTACAGCTTTCATCGATGACACCGCAGAAAGAGGAAACATCTATTTCTACTCCGTCAGCGCGGCAAATGCCCTGGGAGAAGGGAACATATCGGCTGTACTGTCCATTTCCATACCGGAATTAACAGGACCTTCTGCCCCTCTGAACCTGCTGTTATCCGAGGTCAATGGGACCGTTGGACTTTCATGGCAGGAACCGCTGGATGATGGAGGAAGCCCGATAACGGGATATCTTGTCGCGAGGAGACCTGAAGGAGAAAACCTCTCCGTTGTGGCAGAGCTCGGAACAGAGGTCGAATACATCGATACCGATGTTGAACCGGGGACGACATACTATTACGCGGTTTATGCCCTGAATGCCATCGGACCGGGTGCCAGCACATCGGAGGTCACCATAACCACTGCGGAAGAGACCCCGGGACCGGACGTTGATGACGATGATGGTGAAAATGATGGTGAAAAAAGCTCGTACCTGCTGCTGATAGTCATCGCACTGGTGATAGTTGCAATACTGATACTTGCGGTAATACTGTTGGCCAGAAAAGGATCGGAGGAGGGCCTTGAAGAATAGGGCCAGGAACGGGTAGTTGGAGGATTGATCATCCCTTAAACAGGTCAGGAATGATACTCCATAACGTGTCGGACCGCAAGTTATCGCGGAGGGGCGCATATCCTGGAAAAATGATCAAAGATCCTCGAAGATAACTATGGTGCTGCCAACGGTGATGTAGTTCACGCTCCGGCCCTGGAACATCCAGGTCCTCTCCACCTCCACGAGGTCGGCCGTGATCTCCACCTCACCCTTTCCGTCCGGGTCAATTCGGACCTTTCCATCCGCCACCATCTTTACCGCCATTTCCTTCCTCGTTTTGGGGTCCTTGAGGGCATTTACGATCGGCCCCATCCTGTCTCGGTAGAGTGGTCCCATCGCCCTGAAATCGGGTTTTAGGCCGGAGATCTCCTCCGTCAGGTCCTTTGAGTCCTCCAGGGTGACCTCCTGGGCCTTTACGGTGCCCTTGATGTCCTCCTCGGAGCCCTCGATCATCTCCCTTGATGAGGTGATGAGGCGCACCGGGCCTATCCGTGCGCCCAGTGATATCTTGCTCTCGCTCTTGTAATGCCGGATCGATCGGACTATCTCCATGGCGGAGAGCCCCTTCTCGCATCCATCGGGGTCGGATGGGCGCCCAACGGGCCAGGATGAGATATGTATCGACAGGCCCCCTTCGTGGCTCCTGTAATGCGACTGGTATACCTCCTCTGCAATATGGGGCATGAACGGGGCGACGAGCTTCGCAATTCCCAGGCCGAGGGTGTAGAGCGTGTAGATGGCCCCTTTATCCCCCTCGCCGATCCTGTGTTTCACCAGCTCCAGGTAGTGGTCCGCCACCTCCAGCCACATGAAGTCCACAACTGCCTTCACCGACTTGTCGAAGCTGTAATTGTCCGCAGATACCGTGGACTCCCTCACCACCTCTCCGTACCGGTGAAGGATCCAACGGTCCACTGGATGAAGGATCGACCCATCACCCTCCACCTCCTCTATTATACTTCTTAACTCCTCCGTGGAGAGATCCTTGAAGGAGAGGGAGATAAGCTTCTCCATGTTGTAGAGCTTCCTGATTATCTGCAGCCCTCTTTTAACATCCTTGGTCCTGAAGGGATGGTCCTTTCCAAGGGTGCACGTCGCCGCGTAATACCTGATGGCATCGGCCCCGTAGATATCGTGATACTGAAGAGGATCTATCGTGTTCTCCTTGGAGGCGTGCATGGGCGTTCCATCCTCTGCCAGGATAAAGCCTCCCATCATGATCTCTCTCCAGGGCTTCTCCCCCACCAGTTTCAGGCCCCTTACTATCGAGTAGAAGGCCCAGGTCCGGATGATATCGTGCGACTGCGGTCGCAGGGACATCGGATAGAGCTTCTTGAACAGCTTCTCATCCCTGAGCCAGAATGAGTTGTAGAGCGGAGTGATCGAGGAGTCCATCCAGGTGTCAAATACCTCAAGGGACCCCTTGAGATCCCCTCCACACTCGGGACATTTCTCAACGGGGGGGTCGTCGATGGTGGGGTCCACATAGCACTTATCCTCGGCCGGCGTGACCGGGTGTCCGCACTCGGCACATTCCCACACGGGTATCGGGGTTGCGAAATACCTCTGTCTGGATATCACCCAATCCCAGCTGAGCGAATTGACCCATTCCCTCAGCCTAACCTTCATGAAGTCTGGATACCAATCCACCTCATCGGCTGCGGCCAGGACCTCCTCCTTCATGTCCAGGATCTTGAGGAACCACTGGGGGACCTGAAGGTATTCTATATGGGTATGACACCTCCAGCAGGTCCCCACGTTCTGGGGGTTCTCCTCCTGTTTTACGAGGGTCCCATCCTCCCGCATATCCTCGATTATGGCCCCTCTGGCCTCCTTGAGGTCCATCCCCATGTACTTCCCAGCGACATCCGTCATCTGGCCGAACTCATCTATACCCTTGATCAGGGTGAGGTCGTACTTGAAGACCCATCGAAGGTCCTCCTTGTCGCCAATGGTGCATATCATCACCACACCTGACCCGTAATCCCTCTCAACCACCTCATCCGCAACCACCGGTATCTCCCTGTCGAAAACAGGGGTGATAAGGGTCTTTCCTATCAGGTCCGTGTACCTCTTATCATCGGGGTGAACGGCAGCCAGCTGGCACGTGCACAGAAGCTCGGGCCTGGTGGTAGCTATCTCCACCTTCTGCTCTGGATCGCCCTTGACGCTGAACGTGATAGTGTTGAGCTGGGTGATGTTGTCCTGATACTCCACCTCCGACTCCGCCAGGGCCGTCGAGCATCTCGGGCACCAGTTCACGGGGTAGTTCGCCTTGTAGATCCTCCCCGCCTTCAGAAGCCTGATGAAGGATATCTGGGTCAGCCGCCTGTAACTCCTCGCGTCGGTCTGATAGTAGACGGATGGGTCCATGCTCTCTCCGAATATCTTGAACTGGCGCTTCATCTCGTCGATGTTGGCGTTTGCGAACTCCTCGCAGAGCCTGACGAACTTCTGCCTGTCGTACTCCCTCATCTTGATGCCATACTTCTTCTCGACGCGGACCTCGATGGGCATCCCATTGACGTCAAAGCAAAGGGGGAACATGACGTTGTAGCCCCTCATCCTCTTGTAGCGGGCAACGAAATCAATATGAGTGTAATGGACGGCGTGTCCGGCATGCAGGGGCCCGGAAGCGTATCTTGGGGGTGTATCTATCGAGAATACCTCCCTGTCGGACCCTGGATCGAAATGGTAGATCCTCTCCTCCTCCCAGAAATCCTGCCACCTGCTCTCGGACCCCTTGAGATCGAACCCTCCAGATGCCTCTTTCCTTTCGTCAGTGGGTCTCTTTTCGGACATTTGCCTACCCCGGTACTCTCATATCCTGTTCAACTATGGAACTATCGGTAAAATCCTTTTATTATATAAAAGGGAAAGCATGCAGTCAGGAGCAGCTGACCGATAGTTTAAAAGAATTGACCGGGATTTCCCTGCGTGAGTTCCATTAAGACCGTCCCATCGTGCCTCCTGATGACCTGGCTTATGATCGCCCTTATCGTATCCGGTCCTGCCATGGCGATAAAGGGGACCACCGTGGTCGAGATGGAGGATGGGCTGGACGATGTATTAAGCGACGGCGACAAGTACCCCCTGGAGGCGCTCTCCACGGTCAAGGAGCTCAGGGGTGGGTCGGTGCCCGATTCCACTGAGAAGAGGGCGGTGGACATCCTCTCCCTCCGGATCCTCGAGAACGAATCCTATATCTCTTATGTGATCACAGTGGATGGGGAGATCAGGTCCAGGCCGGAGTTCACCTACATGATCTGCGGATACGAGGGAACTTCCGC